>DXJM01000389.1 GCA_019057355.1 Promethearchaeota archaeon
ATCCGGACCGGTATCGCTGCCGAACGCTGTGTTGATCAGGAGTCCGATAGCATAGAACAGAAAAGTATCGCGTAGAGTAAGTGAGAAGATCTTGGAGTTTTACGTAGCATTTGTAAGAAAATTAAAAAATTTTAGTTGAGTGTTTGAAATGGAAAGAATTCTTAGAGAAGCAAGAGATAGAGATAGTAAAAACCCCAATTATCGGTCTATAGGCTATGCAAACATAAAAATAATTGGATGTGGTGGGGCTGGAAATAATACAATAAATAGACTCATGAAAATTGGAATTATGGGTGCAACGTGTATTGCTTTAAACACTGATCACCAACATCTTGAGATGGTTGAAGCCCATAAAAAAATACTAATTGGAAAAAAACTAACGAGAGGTTTAGGTGCGGGTGGAAATCCCGAAATAGGTCACGCTGCGGCAGAGGAATCTAGAGAAGAAATAAAGGGTATCTTGAAAGAATCAGACTTAGTATTTATTACTTGTGGTGAAGGAGGCGGTACAGGAACGGGAAGCGCTCCGATCGTGGCTGAAATAGCAAAGACAGAAGGTGGTATAGTTGTTGGTGTGGTATCCCTTCCATTTAAGACAGAAATTGGTCGAATTGATATTGCCCAAAAAGGATTGGAGAATTTAAAACAGTTTGTCGACACTTTAGTTGTAATTGATAATAATAGGTTATTAGAAATCGCCCCAGATCTCCCAATCCTAGAGGCTTTTAGCGTAGCAGACGAGGTCTTGTCAACAATGGTAAAAGGAATAACAGAAACGATTTCTTTACCTTCATTGATAAATTTAGATTTTGCAGATGTTCGAACAATTTTGGGTACTGGCGGTGTTGCTATTGTCGGTATAGGGGAATCAAATGCGGAAGAAAATCGAGTAGAAGATGCTATAAAGGATGCCTTGAACACGCCTTTATTGGATGTCAGTATTGAAGGTGCAAAGGGTGCCCTGATCCATGTTTCTGGAGGTAATGATATGACCTTGGCAGAAGCAAATGCTGTAGCAAATAAAATCTATCAAAAAATGGATCTTAACGATTCAATGGTTATTTGGGGTGCAAGGATCTCAGAAGAATTCGATGGATTCCTACGTGTCATGCTTTTAATAACTGGAATTCACTCTCCTCAGATATTTGGTAAAACTTCGGTAATAAATAATACAAATAATAATCCAAACATGTCAAGACAAAAAATTAATCTTTCTAATGATATTTTTGATCTGAGTGAAATTTGAATTACTGCTGCAAAATATTTACCCTTTTATTAATTTATAAAAACCATTTTATACGGCAAGTAATTATCGAGATGATTATAAATCAGAAATAGATTTTTTTCTGAATAAAATGAATTTTTGGAGATTCTTTTTTTTTGCTGTTGAATACTATTTTGATGAATATTCAATTACATTCCATGAAAAAAATATTTTTCCTAGACGAATCATATATTCAAATCATAAAAAACACGATCATATTCCATCAAGAGTTTTGAAGTTCATTCTGTTATTAATATGAATGAAGAACAAGAAGAGCTTTATTTCATTGAGAATGTTCTAATGCACGAAGAAATTTTAGAGGTTCTAAAAGAAATAATTTATAGAAAAGATTTAATCGAACGTGGTAAAGAAGAATTGATCGAAAAATTTTTCTAACTCGTTAGAACTCTGGTTTGTAAAGTTGTCTAAATTCTTCTTTCTTTTTCTCATTGTACACTTTTTCCAAATACTTTAAAACGGAATGATGGGGCATTCCGTTGATGATCATGCTTACTGCTTTTCTTCCGACTTGTAAATTTTCATATGTTCCAATTATTGCAACCATTTTTCCAAATACAGAAACAAGGCATTCTGAATATCTTTCAATAGCTCTACGCATTTCTCCATTTCTGCCAATTATTCTCCCTTTAATTCTTTTTATTCGATTTTCAGATTTACCAAGGATCATCATGAGGTTAAATATTTCAAGATCATGTTCCTCATCCATTAATAACATTGCTTTTTGAGGATTAAAACCTCGATTAATTGCGGATATAACTTTTTGTGCAGTAAGAATGCTTACTGGATCATAATTAACATCATTTATATTAGCAACAACTTCACAATCACCAGTCTTACTGTCAAGATCTATCTTAACTCCAAGTCTTTTTTCAATTTCTTCCTTCGTCTGGCCATTTTTTCCTATTAGAACTGCTATTCTAGCTTGTTTAATTTTAAGCAATGAAGATCTCTCTCAAATCATAATTTTTGATTTTTTTATGTTTTTCTTATATTGTACAATATTTCATTTTTTATCTTTTTTTTGTCTCGTTTATAATTTCATAATAAAATGATTCAGGGTCAAGATCTTTAAGACCATTTTTTAAAAAGAAATTAAAGATATTTTTAATATCTCTTACAAGGAAGACTTCTACCTTGGGATGTTGTATTGAAACAGCTTGTGACATGTCAATTATGACGGGTTTTTGATTATGATATAAGATGTTAAATTCACTCAGATCTCCGTGAACTAATTTAGCATCTAGATACAATGTTTTTATAAATATAGATATTTCCCTTAGAATAATAGTAGGATCTTTTAAATGTTTAATGTCTTTTAATTTTGGTGCGGGAGTTGGGCCAAATCCAACATATTCCATTATTAAAATATTATTTTTGATAAAAATAGGTTCAGGTACTTTTAATCCAGCGGCATGAGCTCTTTTTAGGTTTTTATATTCTTTACTTGCCCATAAATAGATAATTTTTGAGATATTATTCGGAATTTTCTTAAATCTTGGATCTCCTATGATATAATTTCTCATCCACTTGGAGGTATTACTATCAATCTTATAGATTTTTATAGCTACTTCTTTTCCTTGCCTATCATATGCAAGATAAACATTTGCTTCTTTTCCCGCAGAAATAATACCTTTTATACGTTCTAAAGTGCCATTAGTCAAGAGTTTGTTTAGTTGAATAATCGTCCGTTCATCAAAAACAGAATCGATAGCAGCACGCTTTTTAGATTCATCGATTTTTCTAATGCGTTTTTTATCTATACTAATTTTTTGCAGGTTATCAATGCTTTCTCTTAAACTTTCCTCAATATCATTCTTAAATAACTCCTCTTCTTTCTCTTCTTCAATTTCATTATTTCCATCATTATTATCTCGTTCCAATTAAAAATCCTCTTTTTTATTTTTTACATTCAAGCGGGTATTAAAAAAATAATTGTACTCTTTTACCAATTTAGAGCCATTTGTGGTTTTTAATTGTACTTTGTTTTTAAAAATATTTTCTATGATAAACTCTTCCTCATCAATCAGTATTTCATCATGCCTGGTAAATGGTAGAAATTTTATTAAAGTCTTTTGCCTGTAAATATTTTTACCCCTTTGAATATCGCGACCCACTAACTTTTTAGATCTTTTTAATAAAAAATAATATTTTCCTTTTAGAATTTTTATAATAAAATTGATCAATTCATTAGTGCTCAAATATAAGTCTATTCCAAATTTTGCATCAATAGTTTTTGTAATATATTGCCTGTTGTCTTTATCAAACTTGGTTTCAACATTCTTATAAATATAGTCTAATACTTCTTTTATTAGGGAGAATTGTGTTTCATCCCTAACTCTGAGTTGCACGATTGAAATAAAGTGCATGCCTCCTCTAATATTAGTACAATTTTTACACAAATCATAACTTATTTTTACGTTTAATTGATGTTGGTGGCAAAGTTCTTCTTTTTCTATTAAAGATCCTGTGATTATTACATCTAATGATGTCAATAAATCTTTAGAAGAATAAATTAAACTCTGCTCGTCAAAATCTATGGAAAATTCAAATAGCTTCTCTTTTATAATATTTTTTAATAAAAATCGATGTAGTGCTTCTTCGATAATTGAAAAAATTTCATTTCTCTCAGGAATGATCCATTCTTCTTTTATAGTATAACTTCCACAATCAATGCAAGTTCTGAAACCAAACTTTTTAGGTAATACAAAAAGTTCATGCTCTTTCAAATAACATTCAAGGCACATGCCAAAATGGGGAGCATTTTCATCTAAGTTTTTTCCACAAATCGCACAAAATCGATGAACCATATTTAAAACATCATTTTCATTGCCATTGGAATGCCATTTATAACATGAACACCATCTTTAGAGAGGAGCTTGCAACGTATAGCCTGATTAATTATATTTTCCCCTACTATATTAAAATTTGTTGCTCCACTTAGGATTTCAATAGCTTCCTCTAATTTAACTAATTGGCCGCCATAAAATTGTTCAGTAATCTCAATTTTTATATTCCCTTCTTTAAAGACTTTTAATAATAATTGCTCGTCACAACAAGCAACACAATCCATTTCATTTCTCATATGTAATTTTATGTATACTTTCATAAATTCTTAATACTCTTTCAGGATTATTTTTCTTTAATTTCTTCTCTTGCCCCGCAGGCTTCACATTTTAAAAATAATCGCTTTCCTTCCCTTTGTATTTCAGTATCAGGTTTGTTACAAATACTACAGAGCACGTATGTCCTGGTATATTGTTCGATCAATCTATTTATGATCTGTTCTTTATATGGAGATTTCAGAAATAGTTGCTGACCTCTGACTTCACCAAAGGTCCCTGCTTTTTTAAGAAAAATTGTTAGAAAATGGTTTTTATCCCTATTTAAAGTATTTATGATCTTATTGAAGTTCATAATATACGTATTTTTACTTTCAAATCGAAGTTCTGCTTTGGGAATTTCAAATCGTTTTAATTTTTTCACATTATCAGGTATTTTTTCATATGCTTTATCAAACAATTTATCATAATCGTATAAATCCATCATCAATCAAGGTTTTTATTTTTCTTTAAGGTATATAACTCTCTCTAGAATTAATTTTTTATCATATTTACACATCGAAGAGAATGACCATGATTTAATATGTGTTAAATATATTTTCTTCAGATTGGTAAATTCTTGACTCCATTTCTAAATCTCTGATATGACTATTTAACTCTTCCTCTGAGATTTTTAGATTCTTTTTCAATTCCTCGAGAGATATCCCATTCTTACGTGTTTCTATTATTCTAATTATCTTATTTTTAATGTCATCAATATTAGAAGTTCCCTCCTCCTCAAACACATCCATCTCGTCTGAAATTATATCAATAAAATTATCTTGATTCAAATCATCGGGTATTTCCTTAAGAACACCCTTCTTGATTTTTTTTATTATTTCAGCATCTCTTAGTAAAATAAAATTAGGATCTTCAATTTTCTTTATTATCTCGGGATTAATGGAAATATACCCATTCCAGTAAGTAATTAATCCAACAATATCAACAATGTCTCCCTCCTTAAAGTTCTTGTATATTTCAGGATTCACGCGCCAAGCAATTAATCTTAAAATGCCCGTGCCATCATCCAAGTCAAATTCAACTCTCATGTTAGAATTTTCGTCTTCATCTTCAGGTGTCGCTTGCCTCATGAGGATTTCCCGTTTTTGTATAATTGTTGAGGCAATTCTAATTCTTTTTATCTCTCCAAATACGGTATATAATGACTTAAACTGTTCTGAATACTTTCCTTCAGCAAGATGCTTTATCCAACAATGAATTGCTGGTCGTCTTCTAAATTCTTTACTATCATTCATGTTGATCATTATTGTTTATTTACTCTTCTACAAGTCATATATATATAAAACTCAATGAAATTTAGAACTAACTATTTAGAATTGAATGTTTGAGGAGATAAATATTATGTCTGGTTTGGGTTATTCCATACTATCTTTTACACGCTCTAAGGATTATCTCTCATTCAATAGACCTAAATTTGAATTCGGAGAATAATACGTACAAAGTGATGTTATTTTTTAATTATAACACTACTAGCTAACTAAAAAATTTATTATGAGTTCAGATATATCCGCCGAATATTCACCCGCCCTTCTAATACTTTCAATGATATAAATCAACGCAATTGACTGTTCAATATCGTTATTATTTAAATTATAGCTAATTCTTTCGCAAGCTACTTTTAAACTGTTTGTAAGTTCAATATTTCCATTAGCTTTATCAATATTCTTTTGCAACCAAGCATCTAAGCTATTTAATAACATGCTCATCGAGATTTCAGCCGCATTCTCAATATCATTTATTGTTTGCTCATCAATAAAGCGATTATCAATTAATAAAATATTTTTTGCAATGTTAACTGCATGATCTCCAATGCGTTCTAATAAACGACTTATTAGGTGAAAAAAATGAGCTTCTTCAAGAGTAACCCCCATTTTCTGTGCCAAGACGATATCCTTCAATACAATATTTGATTGCCTCCCAATTAACCAGTGCAAACGATCAATATCATTGTCTCGTTCAATTACGTCTCTTGCTAATTCCTCATTATTTGTTTTTAAAGCCTTAATTGCATCTCTGTGCATGTTTTCAGATAAAATATACATCCTTCGCATTGTTATTTCGAAAGGCATTTCTTTGGGATTGAGTAAATCCTTCAGAATAAGTTGATTATTAGTTTCATCAACGATTTCAGGACCTATCACGATTTTTGTGAAATTAGCAACCGTATCTCTAATTAATGAATCAATTTTTCTGCTGCTTGAGATAATTATTTCAGAATACCCCATAATATACGTTCCTATTAAAAGTCTAAATAAGAACTCCGAATCTTTTATCTCATCGATGTCTATTCTCTTTTTTTTTAGCTCTTCCCGGGATTCAATTTTTGGAGTGATCAATAAATTTCCATCTGATTGCGTTAATATTCCCAATAAATCATTTTTTTGCACCCCGTGGCTCCTTATCCATTCTTTTGGGAGACTTATGATGAACGAGGATCCCCCTGTTTGTTGCACTTTTCTTGTTTCCATGTTTATGAACTTCCTTATTATATCATAATCAAA
>DXJM01000034.1 GCA_019057355.1 Promethearchaeota archaeon
ATTGCTACATCGTGAAGCTTTGATTTTTTTATTACTTACCTCTAACAGAATTTTTTTATGATAATGATTCTTTATTGTTATATTATCTCATGAAATCGTGAACACTTGCGAAATGAACATCGTGCAATTTAATCTTAAAAATTTTTGTTAATTAGTAGATAGGTGAAATCTCATAGGTATTGTCATATTTATATAGTTGTTGTTATTAATTGTTATTAAACAATTAACTAATTTTTTAAAAATGAACGCAATTAACTATAAAAAAAAAATTACAAAAAAATTAAAATTACACTGATTCTTGCCACGATTTTATGTCTTGGACTGGCACAGGTTCTCTTTATAAATGACCAAGCAATCACGCATATTGAAGACCAAGAGACGCTAGAAATTCCAATTAATATAATGACTTCAGCATACGAGACGGATCGAAGCAATTCGAGCACGGGAGCAGACATCACTGTCGTTGCTCACCAGTCCTATAAAAATGATTCCTTCAATGCGTATTTCGAAAACTTGTCCGAGTCAGGTGATTTCACCGTTCCTTGCCCTGAAGATACTAGTTTTAATTCGAGTAGAACATTTATTAAAGTAAATGATATAAATGCTCCTAACAAGACACTTGTTATTGAGACAGGCACTTCACTTTTACAAGATTTTCATAATTATCAACATGCCTTCTCCTTTGAAGTAGCTGGCGATGGTATTTTGGATAATTTTTCAATAGTCTTTACAGAAACAAATATAGCCCAATCATATGATGCCCAAATTGATATAGAATTATGGGGTGCAAAATGGTATGGAAGTCCTTATAATGAGTGGGGACCTGATCCCGAGAATGTTATAACGTCAATAGCAACAGGATTTACAATTTCGGATAATATAACCAGAACCCAATACAATTTTACGAATATTAATGAACCTTTATATACTTCTCAGACAGAAAATAATATGTATTTTATATTTTTATATCAAACAACCATATCTTCTCGAGCAACTGCTCAGTTTGCTTGTGAACTTGATGGAACAAATGATGAATCAAAAACATGGTATGATTCTTCAGGTGCAGGCGATTGGCAACCAACAGCAAACGCTATAGATCCCGCAGTCACATTTCATTTATTGCCTCTAACTAATAATACTCCCTCACCAGAAGATATCAAGATGAAAATCAATATTACAACAGAGGTTTTTAATATCACTAATGGGGGGAGTAATAATGGCACGTTAACATTAACAAATCAAGGATTTACCGATCTCGATGGTTATTTAGATTTTGAGATCACGGCGGATTGGTGGGAGGTGAGCTGCACCATAACAGAGGTTCAAGTTAACTACACTAAAACGGACTTGGCAACAACTACAGCTTTTATAGTCCCTGGTAGTGGGGAAGAAGTTATGTGGAATGTAACAGTTAATTCTCCAGGGATTTGGGGGTTTGATTCGGATACGAGCGATTGGAACTACGTCAATTTCACGATTCCTGACACGTGGAATGAATACGGCGTGTATAACGGGGAGTCTCCAAAGACCGCGAGTACCTTCGACCTTCCGGGAGGCACGAAAATCATTACCGCCCTGAATGCCGATGATGGCACCTTCTGGTACCTGAATGCAACCTCGGAAAACCTGCTCCGTCAAGGATATGGGATTTTATCCGAGGTCGGTTCTATTAACCTAGATGTCCTTAATTTCACGGATGAGGTTACCTTCACGGCGAATTTTACCACATCCGTTCAGAGCCCCAATAACGTGAATTTAACCGTATATAGTCCTTCATCATATCAAAATTACACCATTTCTTCTCCCGCATCAGGATCACAGGTTTCGTGCGGGACGTGGGACATCTCAACCACGGCGACGGAATACGGGATGTTTGTCATTCAAGCGTTTTGGAACAACGCCACGCATTGCGGTTTCGTGGAAAAAACCATCACGATTCTCGGCATGACCGAACTTGCATTGCTTGAACCAGGTGAGCTCTATTATTTCAAGGACGCCGATCCCTTTAACATCACGTTTTCACTGAACGATTCGAGCGGTCCAGAAAGTCCGTATTTTGGGCTCATTAACGCCAATTCTTACACTTATCTGAATATAACGGGTTCTAATTCCGGTTCCTTGTCCTCGAACACCACGGGTTATTATTACTTAGAAATCAATCCGTTAAACTATAATTATGGTTCCAATGATTTCGATTTTGAATTTAAAATCGCCAAATACAACAATCAGACCTATTCTTTCACGTTTTACATCATTAATGCCACCGAGATCATTGATGGGAACCCTTCCCGGAGTTTTTCAACCATAAATTACAATAGCACCACCTTTGAGTTCTTCTATAATGACACGATAAGCGACGTGGGGATTGAAAATGCTGATTTTTCATGGGAAGTAGAAGATCCCAACTTTGAGGGGGATAATTCCTCATTAGGAGGGGGATATTATCTCTTAAACATTTTTGTAAACGAGGTTTCGGCTCGAGTTGAGTCCTATTGGGTCAATATCACGGTGTCGAAAGAAGGACTCCAGCCCCACGTAATAAGCTTGTCGTTTACCATCTCGCTCATTGATATAACTAGCCAATTTCTCTGGAACGCTTCGGAAAATTATTATAAATACACATATTTAGACTATTCAGCACGAATTTCTATCAACCGCACGGATACGGGGGCTCCGATTGCGAACTCTTTAGACGTTATGGTCACGCATGATGGGAACCTGTGGCCTGATTCCGTATCGTTAACTTCCGAGGGAGGAGGCCAATATGTTTTGAACGTGAGCATCGCTCATTCCAGCATCATATCTGGAAATTATTCGATCATGGTCAATATCTCGAAATCAGGAGTCTACGGGTGGACGATGATTAACTTGAATTTCACGCTCATCGGAAATAATTCTCACGTGGAGAATTTTTCTTTATCGGTTGGGTCTACGGTACTTTCTCCTATTTCAGGACTGTATAATGCAACAAAAGGGAATACGTTACTCTATTCATTGAGGATTTATGATGAAAATGGAAGTAAATATGTAACGAGCGGTCAGAATTTGCTCGTTCAAGTGACTTATTCATCAGGGACGCTTTCAGCGTCCATAGGATTTAGTGGTGAGGGCGTGACTGGAACTATCAGTACCGATACCCTTCCAAAGGAGGGTAATTACACCATAACGATTACTATTAGGTTAAATAATTACGAACCCATTATCTACGAATTTGATATCGAAATTTCAAATCCCCTAGGGGGCGGACCTGATCTGGGACCCATCATTTTCATCCTGATGATCATCTTGGCAGGCATAATTGGAGCGGTGGTCGTTGTTACCGTGAACAAGAAGGTCTTCAAGCCCAAAAAAATCGCAAAAAGGAAGGTCCTGACTGAAGTCGAGTCGGTTTTCGATGATGCGGTCAATTTGGAGCACGTGTTAGTGCTTTACAAGAATACTGGGATGTGCGTGTTCTTCAAGTCCTTTGGACTGGAAGAGATTGACCCCGAGTTAATCAGTGGCTTCTTATCCGCAGTGTCCTCGTTTGGAAAGGAGATGGAGTCCACACAGGCATTAAATGAAATACGATATGGCGATAAGCAGATACTTCTCACGGACGGGCAATACATCCGGGTTGCCCTGGTCTTGGGCAAGAAGCCTTCAATGGTAACGAGAAAACATCTTTCCGAATTCATCGTTGCTTTTGAAAAATATTACCAGAAAGCATTGTCCGATTGGAGGGGGAATTTAAAAGCGTTCCAAGGTGCAGATCGTCTCGTGGATAGCATGCTAAACACGTCCATCATCTTGCCCCATGAAATCAAGTTCAACCTGAAAGCTGCGAAAACCTTGAAATCCCCCAATTCAAAAGAAGTACTGAGAATTACCCAAAATCTTGTCAAGGAGTCTGAACGGCAATATTTTTTTATCGGACAGCTGTTGGCGTTAGCCGTTGAAAAACTGAAGAAAGAAAAGGCTGAAGTATTCATGGGCATTAAAGAATTGCGTGATAGAAACCTCATTGTACCCATAGAAGTTACGGCGGTAGAAGCACCGCCCATTTCACAGCAGGAGATCGATCTCATTCACCAAAGAGTTTCTGGATTTACGAGCTTATCCGATACGGAAAGACAAAAGCTCGTGAACGATATTGCCGCCATTAGAAATCCCGTGGAACGAGAGGCATACATCACGAGCATCTCGGAACATCAAGAAATTGTTTCAAAACCTGTAGCATCCAAGGGGGATATCGGTGACATCAAGGATGCGAAGACAGCAAAGAAAGCAATAGATCGAATACGAAAGAACGCCCAGTCAAGCAAGAAAAAGAAAGAATACAAGGAAGCCATAGAGATTTTGAATGGAGCGGCAGAGATCGCCGATACATGGGCACTTCAAAAGGTATATGAAGCGGTAAAAGATGATATTAGGGTGATAGATATCCTTCATAACAAGGGGAAGCTGAGACATTTTGAAGAGCAGGCAGAGCGAGCGATCAAGACCGTGAAATACAAGGAGGCGGCAGATTTCTACAATCTTGCGGCAAAGACGGCATCCAATATTTTCAAGTTAGGCGATTCCTCAATGGATGAAAAGGTAAAATACTTCACGAATAAAGCAAAAGAATGCGAAAAGAAATTTAAATAATCTTTTTTTTAACTTTCATTTATACCTCTTTTTTTTGATTTTCTTAAAATTATATGAATAAGACCTGCTACCTTTAAAAAGATGAAATCAAGTCTGGAGCAACTTTTTTTTCTAAATAAACCATTTTTCTAAATAGGCAATTAAAACTTTCGGCTAATAATTAGTTCTTGCTATTTAAATCAATTTCAATGCTTCTTTAGCATCTTTTCATCGCAAGCATTTTCCATGCAATTAGATCCGCAAGGGTTTTTTATAACTTTTTAGTGAAATTAAGTCTAGACGGTTTAAAAACAAAAACATTTTAAAGAGAAAGTAATACTAAAATTTTATATTAGAAAACGATTATAATAATTCTATACAGGTA
>DXJM01000390.1 GCA_019057355.1 Promethearchaeota archaeon
CCTTTAATTTAATTATTTAGTATTTAACTCAATCATTACATTATCTTACGCAGTATCGAGAAAGGTATTACAAAGAAAATATGGTAAATAATCTTTTTAGTTCAAGCCAACCATTAAACATAAGAAGTTCATCAGAGTTATTAAATATAAATAGAAACCAATCTATTTGTTATATCATGCCTCCAAAAAAAGCACCAAAAAAAAATCCCCCGAAAAAAGTGGGGGGAGACCGTACTAAAAAGGTGATTCGCCCAAAGGACGTTGAAATAAAGCCTATAGATGAGCCCGAAAAAGAGTTTTCTATCGAAGAGCTGCTTGAATCTTCCAAAAAGAGTTTCCGCAGGATATTGTTGAGGGCAGAAGGCATATCTACGATGTTTAACTTGATGGCTCTTACTCCAGAGAAAAAGGTGGGGTATAAGGTTGCAGTAAAAATGAGCGAAAATGAAGAACTATGTATTGGAGCGTCTTTATCTCTTTCAGATAACCAGGTCTTTTTTCCATCAGTCGAGTTTGAAGGGAAAGGAAAACTCACTAAAAAGCAAATCGAGGAAGGATTTGAAGAAAAGCTCATCTATAAATCCGCCCCATCCGGGATCAAGACGGGAATTTATATCAATGAGGATGGGGATCATGTCCATAAAAAAGAGATAGTGGAGTACGATGAGGAGGATAGAATACGGGTGCCCCTTCCTTCTAGTTTATACTACAAAAATAGTCCTTGGGAGATAGATATCACAGATACAATGACAGTTACTGATATATTAGATACAGAAGTGAATTCTCGTTATATCCTATTCCCTTCAGAAGATCAGAGTGATGTTGATTTTAAAGATTTGATTAATAATTTGGAAACGATAGAACCTCCTAAATTTTTGAGTTTTAAATTCAATTATACAAAAAACACGATACACAAGGATGCATTTCTAATGCTCATTGATGAAAATGGCGAGGAATATATTTTAATGTGCGTGGGAAAAAAAATAGAAATTTCTTGGGTCGGATTGGAAGAGATTCCTGAAGAAAACATGTATATTGAGGAGGATTTAGAACTTGACCTGGAATTGGAATTATGAGGTGATGTAACAAATGAGCTTGAAAATGGGTATTCACAATTTTGAAATTCACATGACCGGTGAGGACATTAAGGTGGATACGAAGTTAAGGGCAATCCCCGTGGCGAAAATTGATTATAAATTCCGTAAGACTCTAGATGGTTCTGACGTAAGAACAAAAAAGATTGCAATCGTCCCGTCAGGCAATGAATTCATGGAAAAATTGAAAAAAGATGAAGACTTGCGTCAAGAATTTATGGATGAAGACAATGAAATCGATTTGGACATTACAGGGAAATACATACATCGAACATCCCGTCTTTTATTTTATGAGACCGATACATCGAAAGTTTGCTACTCTTTTCACGAGTATGAGATTAAAAGAGACAGGTTTGACAAAGTTATTCCTTGTGAAACGTGTCATCAGATCTATTGCGAACATAGACTCAAAAAACAAACCACTCCGAACATTAATGTTGAAGAAAATCCCATACGATACATAAGACAGATGACCTTGAGCAAGACAGAAGCCATAAAGAAATGGTCTTTTGATCGTATTTACCAGATAAGGCACGTGGATGGATTGACGTATAAATTTTGTCATGATTTGGCGAAGAAACTTCATGATTCGGGAACCTTGGTGTTGATGGCACCCATTGAAGAGAATAAAGTGCAAAAAATTGTGCTCAGAAAGGGTGGAATTCCTTTTTATGGCTTTTTAGAGGGTCGAGTTCAAGGCGATAAATACGCTCTACTTTTGCATCGCACTGTTTTTCGGATAACAGACTGAAGGTGATAAGTGATAAAATGGTTATCCAGAAAAAAACAATCAAACCAGCGGAAAAAGAATATGGTCAAGAAATGGGTCATTATTGGATGGGTCCAACCTTTAGCGTGCATAAAAAAATTCAGGTTCTTACCGACCGTTACAAGCAAAACTATCTAAAAAAGATGTTTTCCATAGATCCAAGTGAATTGAAGCTCAAAAGTAGGAGATTTAGGGATTTACCCGATGACCTGGTAGTCAGCGTGAAAAGAGATGGAGGATATTACTTATATTACTATGATGTCAATTCAGAACCATTATCCATATTCTGCAATTCTCCTAACGCAAGGGCCTTATATAACCTTCCAGCGTCCCGTGAAATCGAGGAAAATATTGCTCGTGTCAATGAAAGTGGACTTTTTGAGTTTAAAAATGCTTTAAAGAACTTAACGGGTAGGAACTTTTTTGAAGTTCAGGAAAATATATGGAGCATTGTCTTGACCGGAGAGCTATTTGCTAACATCATAAAAGAGAACGATCGTCCTCGAGTTTTTGATTTGATCACGTTAATGAGGAATCCGGTATCCATGAAGGACGTGGATGCGATTAATTATGACATTTTTGACATCCTTTCGATTAATGGAATGGAAGTGTTGGATTTCCCCTATGATAAGAGGTTAAAAATAGCAGAATTGCTTTTTCCTCCCGAAGATGGGCTTAAAGCAAACATAATAGAGCATGAAAAAGAAGTAAAACATGGAGATATAATCAAACTATTTGGGAAATGGGTTGAGAAACAAAATCATGAGGGCTTGGTGATCAGGACTAAATTTGGAGACCTTTACAAGGTTAAAAACGTGTTTGACCTCGATGCGGTCATTATTGGATACGTGGAGATGGCAAGAGAGAAAACATTAGGAGGAGAAAGAGCCGTTAGCAGTGTTTTATTGGCATTGATGCGCTCTGATGGAACCTTTCAAGAATTATGTCGCATGGGTGGAGGATTCACGTATGAACAGAGAGTGGAGTTGTTTCATCTCATTAAGGATGATATCGTAGAATCCACATTTCATGCCGCTAAAGGGGATGGAAGGGCCTATCATTTTGTTCGACCCAAACATGTAGTGCAGATCAAATACATGGATTTAGTAACAGAAGGAATCTTGGGGGAACCCATACGCAGGATGGCAATAAAATTTGAGGATGATAAATGGACGCCCATTAGAAGCGTTCCATTTGTTTCGGTTATCTCTCCAAGGTATGATGTTATGCGGAGTGCCATCGATAATGAAAAATATCCCTCACTCGCATACGTGAATCCTAAAGATGTGACCTATCAAGATCTCAAAATCGAACAGGTCCTGGATTTAGTTCCCATTGATACACCCGCAACAGTCCAAGAATTGGAAGACCTTCCTCAATCAAAGATCTTGTTTAAAGTAGTGTTCCAAGGAAAGTGGGCAGGGGTTCTTTCGGCTGAAAAAATTATATTATGGGCAACAAACAAGCATGAATTCAACACGTCTTATCCCAATTATGTGGTGTATCACGGTTCCTACAGCCATACGCGATCGAAGCCCTTAGTACTAAATGTATACCCGTTTATTTCTCTTGATAAAGCCATCTTTCACATAAATTGGATTTTCAAGCGACCGGATAATCCTATCAAAGGATTCTTTGATAAGACCGGAACGAAACTCAAAAAATCCCTCGTAGCAAAGCCTTATAAACTGGAAGTGGAAGAGGCATTCAAACCACTCCTTCTCAAGGGATTGGAAAATGAGATAGAATCGTTGTTATTTGAAGGCATTTGACAATGAGTTAGACGAGCTGTTTGACTTGGATTGGAATAAAATGGATTTCGATAATTTATCGAAGAATTATACAATTTTCTCTAAGATTTCTACTGCTACTTTGGGAATGTAGGGAATTTTAAGAATGTAGACTATTTCTCCACTCATTGTTTCAAAATCCATTTAGTAGTATTAAGAATGGGTTGGATTTTAGTCAATTACCACCGTTCCCCAGCCCACATCACTGCAAAGTGTTGGTCTGCCCCAGGGGCAGGACCTGGCCTTTGTTTTGCTTTTAAATTTCAAGAAGTTCCTGGCAGCCCATTCCTCCCACCTGCTAAAATC
>DXJM01000391.1 GCA_019057355.1 Promethearchaeota archaeon
AAACAGGTTTAAATATGCTTTTAGATTTCTTTAATACAATAAAATCAAATAAAATTAAAAAAAAAAAATAAACATTAAAAAATAGGTAAAATATTAATGACCGCCGCAAATACAGCATTCATTTTAACATGCACGGGTTTGGTTTTCATAATGACACCAGGTTTAGAATTTTTTTATGGGGGATTGCTTCGCAAAAAGAATATGATTAACATGATGGCAATGTGTTTCGTATCGATTGCAATAGTTAGCGTTATATGGTATTTTGCAGGATATAGTTTAGCTTTTGCTCCAGATATGGGGAGGTTTCATCGGAGGTTTAAACTTTTTTGGCTTGCTTGGAGTAGGCATGGACCCAAATGCAACCTATTCTGCTGAAATACCTCATCTGCTTTATATGGTCTTTCAATTGATGTTTGCAATTATTACCGTAGCAATTATCGCCAGTCCTTTTGCTGAACGGGTAAACTTCCCCGTTTTTTGCATTTTCATATCGATTTGGTTGATAATTGTGTATTCTCCAATTGCCCATTGGGTCTGGGGGGATGGTGGATGGTTGAAAACGTTAGGTGCCTTGGATTTTGCTGGAGGAACGGTTGTCCATATTAACGTTGGTTTTGCAGCTCTCGCCGTAGCACTCGTAATTGGACCTAGAAAAGGATATAAAAAAGAACCAATGGTAGCTTCTAACATCCCTTATGTTCTCTTGGGTACAGGTCTTTTATGGGTAGGTTGGTTTGGTTTTAATGGAGGTAGTGCTTTAGCCTCAAATGGAACTGCAGTATTAGCCCTTTTTAATACCCATTTAGCCGCATCTGGAGCCGCTTTAGTTTGGATGTTGATGGAGTACTTTAGAACGTCAAAATTTAGTACTGTTGGCTTGGCATCGGGAGCTCTAGCGGGATTGGTAGCAGTCACCCCCGCAGCAGGTTTTGTAGAACCGTGGGCCGCTCTTATTTTGGGAGTAGTTTCAAGCGTGGTATGTTTTTACATGATTTCATTGAGATCAAAATCAAAAGTGGACGAGTCTTTAGATGCAATTTCAATCCATGGAACAGGAGGAATCATCGGTGCTATTTTAACTGGTATATTTGCAACAATAGCATCTAGTGGATTAATTTTAGGAAATGTTGGACAAGTATGGATTCAAATAGTTGGCGTTATTGTAACTATTAGTTATTCATTTGGAGTTACTTACGCATTAGCATGGCTCTTGAATAAAATATGGGGATTTAGGGTGCCACAAGAGATAGAATACATCGGTTTAGATATTTCACTGCATGGTGAAAAATGTTGAGGTGATAGAATGAATAAAGATCCAGAAATCAATATAATGAAAACAAAACCTCTAAAAGGAAAAAAATATGATAAATCGCTAACTTTCGGAGAAAAGAGAGCTGAAATGTTAAGATTGGAATTACTCTACCAAAAAATTATGAGAAATATGGGGTGTAAATATGAAAAAAATTGAGTGTTATATCAGACCAGAAAAATTGGGACCTGTAAAAGAAGGATTATTTGAAAAAGATATCAAGGGAATGAGTTATCATGAAGTTAAAGGGCATGGAAATCAGCGAGGCATAAAATTAGTCGGTAGAACAGGAGAATATTGCATAGAGTGGATTGATAAGCTTAAACTGGAAATAGTGGTAAGTAATGAGGTAAATATTGATGATATAATAGATGTTATAATTACAAGGGCTCAAACAGGACAACCTGGTGATGGAAAAATTTTTATTACATCCGTAGAAAAAGCTATAAGGATCAGAACGAGAGAAAGCGGAGAAGAAATTCTTTAGCAACAATTAGTTCAAAAGTATACTTTAATTTTTCATTTTTTTTTCATTTCCTAATTTTATACATAAATAAGGTACAAAAATAGAACTATTACTTGTTTTGAACTATCAAAGAAAAAGAAAATAAAAAAATGATGCATCTAACACTGACTAAAAAAAGCAGATTTATGGATAGTACGATTATTAAGTTTACTTATCTTCTACTTTTCTATAGGAAATAACACTTTTTTCTTTAATGTCAAGATTTTCTCCATCTTGGTCTAAACCTTTTCTTTTTTCTTCCAAATTACTCATTAATTTGCACCTTTTTTGCAGTTTGATTTATAATTATTAACTTGAGCTTTGAGACCCCCTCTCTAATTTCGATGTTAAATCCCATGTTAACAAGAACTTCTTCTAAAAAAGATTTTATAAAAGTTTTCTGAATCTCAGATCCTAACAATAAGGTGTATCTTTGTGGAGATTCTTTTATGATTTTAAAAAAATTACACGCTTCCAAGCGTTCGATTACCCTTTCAACTGTTAAAAATTGAAAATGTTCAGAAAATTCTTCTGCATGTGCCCTTCCTATTGATTTATTCATTTCCCAAAAATAATCTCTGTTTGGAGAATCTTCAACAAATTTTAAGAATGAAAGGTAATGATCTACATCAAGTATGACGTGTTCTCCATGAGAAAGTAATTCCAAATAGGTATTAATTCGTTTAACAATAGTATTTTTACAATCTCCAAATATTTCTCTGAATTTATGGTAAAATTGAATCGAATTTCTCAGTATTTCTGATTGGGATTTGTTTGAAACACCTTTTAGTTCCTGCAATAATTTAAATGTTGAATCATCCATAGCAATTGTTATCCTATTGTTAATCTTTCCATTTGTTGTTTCATTCATCATGTTTATGTTAATCTCTATGTGGTTTATCAATCATTTTTTCTAATTAACTTATTATAAATTTTTAAAAATAAATAAGAGCACGCTAATTTTTTTCCAGATTCAAAAAAACTCCTTTCTTACATTTCTATTATGGTATCTATAATTGCAAAATAGAACTTATCGTCATTTTAATATTGCTTGTGATTTAGTTATATTTTTTATTAAAAGTTATATTTTCTTTATGATCAGATAATA
>DXJM01000392.1 GCA_019057355.1 Promethearchaeota archaeon
AAATTTAATGAGTACAAAATTAAGAATTATGATAACATAATAATTAATTTAAGTGAGAGAAGATGAGAGAAGCAATTAAGTTCTCTCTTCACTGAAGATCTTGTTTTCTGACGTTTAAACTAGATTTTTCGCAAAACACGTAAATTTAATGGTTTATCATTAGCTTTTGAATATTATATAAATGATACGTGAATATTATAGCTATATATACTAGTTTGACGAATAGTAAATTATAAAAAATCGAATTATTTCTTTCCAACTAATTATAGCTTTAACTCTATTGACTGGATTGAACCAAATGAATGTGTGACATTATGAGTTCATTAAATAATAAAATAATGACTACTAAGGAAGCAGTATCCAATTTTATTAATGACGGAGACATGGTCGTTTCTGCTAACTTCCTTCATGGGACGCCCTATGCTATAGTCCACGAGATCATAAGACAAGAAAAAAAAAACCTAACTGCTATTTCCTGTTCTTCAATAGAAGAATTAGATCTATTACTTTCTGGAGGGTGTTTATCTAAAATTATAACATCATATTATCATCGTGCAGGAGGCAAAACCTATAATAGGGAATTAGATCGAGCATTAAAAGATAAGCAGGTGGAATACGAGGATTACACCAATTTTACAATGTATAACATGCTTAAAGCGGGAGCTTGCGGTTTTACTTTTATGCCTACATTAAAATCTGTAATAGAATCTGATATTTATAAGATTAGAACTCATGTTGGAGAAAATAAATTTAAGGTTATAAATTGTCCTTTTACAGGAAAAGAAACGGTGCTAGTCCCGGCATTAAACCCTGACGTGGCAATATTACACGTGCAAAGATGTGATCAACTTGGTAATGCTCAATTTTGGGGAAGTTTGGGAACAATTAAATGGTCAGTCTTGTCCGCAAAAAAGATAATTGTTTCATGTGAAGAAATTGTTGATCATGAAAGAATTAAAAGATCCCCTTTTCTAACTCTCGTTCCCGGGTTTCGAGTTAATGCCATTATAGAAGAGCCTTGGGGCGCCCATCCTAGCTGTCTTGCAGGATATTACAATGTAGATATTAACTATCGTTCTGTATTTTTTGCGTATGCTCTATCAAAAAATGCAAATGACTCATTTCTTAAAGAGTGGATTTATGAAAGGACCGATCGTAAAGATTATATCGACTATTATATTTCAAGATTTGGAAAAAAGCCTTTAGAACTGTTAAAAGTAAATGAATACATGAGTGATTCGATAAATATGGGATATAAACAATTATACTGGCAAGATGGATTATGTATAAAATTAGGACTTACTAGAGAACAATATAATGAACTTGCAGAAAAATATGGAGAGTTAGATTTATATAATGAATAAAATAATGAGAGTCGAATTGTTGGTTTTAGCTGCCGGTAAAGAAATAAAAGATGGTGAAGTATGCGTCATTGGTCAAGGCGTGCCCATGGCTGCAGGAGCTATTGCACAAAAAAATCATGCTCCAAATTCCATTATTCTTACAGAAGCAGGAATGATAGATATTAAGTGCTTTCAAAACTTAGAAAGTGTTGGCGATCCAGGATCAACCATAGGATATTCATATTGTATCGATTTATGGGATGTTTTTACGGCCATCGTGAATAGAGGCTACGTTGATCTAAGCATATTGGGATGCGCCCAAATGGATAAATTTGGAAATGTAAACTCAACAGTGATAGGAAAATATGACATGTCAAAAAGATCATCTTTCAAGCTTCCTGGATCAGGCGGCGCTAATGAATTTGCAGGTCACTCAAATCGGACTGTTTATACAATGGTTGGCGGACAATTAGTTGAACGATTAGATTATTTTACCTCCCCTGGATGGCTTGAGGGGGGAGATTCGCGAGAGAAAGCAGGAATACCTGGAGGACCGAGTGCCTTGATAACCAAGTATGGTATTTATAGATTTGAAGAACGTTCAAAAGAAATGTATCTTCATTCTCTATTCCCCCAAACAACAATAGATCAAGTAAAGAAAAGCGTGCCATGGGATTTAAAAACAGCTGAAGATATTGGGATGGAATTAAGAAAAATCCCACTGCCTAAAAAAGATGAAATAGAATATATAAGAGAATTTGAGCCTTTTTTTGGAATAAGCGGTAATTTAGGACGTCGGTTGCAGAGTCAAGTTTTACCAGTCTATTATGAACAAGGAAAAATTCCCCATGAATAAATAATATTGCTCTTCTCAAATCTAATTTTTTTAAATCTTCTTGCATATTCTTATAATTTAGTCAAAATGCCCGATTATCAGAGTTAAATTTTTAAATTGATAATTAATCTAATGTATAACATTGATATTTACCAAACAATCATAAATTTTTAAAGCATGTTTAATAATGCTTACTTAACGATTATTGTATTTTTTTAAAAATAATATCGTATAATATACAATAAAAAAACTGAAATATAATTATGATTCCAATAATTTTAATTGTTGCGTTAATTGCGGGTGCTCTCTCAATAGCGATTGCTTTAGTATTTGCACGCACAGTCATGAAGGAGGAACCTGGCAACGAAAAAATGGTCGAAGTATCGGGTTATATTGAATCAGGAGCAAAAACATATATAAAAGTACAATTTAAAATACTGATAATTTTTGTAGCTGGACTTTCAGTTGTAATGTTATTTCTAATGCAACCAGGTGAATTAAGCTGGGCTCAAATGATAGCTTATATAATTGGCTCGGCAGGATCCATGTTTGCGGGTGTACTTGGAATGTTAGTAGGAGTAAAAGCAAATACAAGAGCCGCACAAGGATGCACTGTAGGAACTAAGAAAGGATTTGATATTGCATTTTATGGTGGCGCAGTAATGGGATTAATGGTTGTAGGAGTGGCTTTAATCGGTGTCTCCCTCATATATTGGATTACAGGACGTGCGAATATCGTTTTAGGATTTAGTTTTGGAGCTAGTAGCATCGCATTATTCATGAAATGCGGTGGAGGAATATATACAAAGACCGCTGATGTAGGTGCTGATCTAGTCGGAAAGGCCGAATATAACCTTCCTGAAGATGACCCTCGTAATCCTGCAACCATAGCCGATAATGTAGGCGATAATGTTGGTGATATTGCTGGAATGGGTAGCGATCTTTTTGATTCTTATGTGGCATCTATTGTAGCTGCGATGTTATTAGCAAGTACCTTAACATTAATATCAGCTCCTTTAGGAGATTTGGCCTTGAATCAAAATACACAAGATATTCTTGTCATTGCACCTGTTGTTTTATGTGGTGGAGGCTTATTAGCATCATTACTAGGTATTGCCTTCATAAAATATAAGGGTTCTGAAGAACCAGGCAAAGCTTTAAATACAGGTACTTATTTAGCTACAGTTATTTTCGCTGGTATTTCAGCTCTTTTAATTTCATTAATGTCAATAGGATTAGAAGTACCTGCAATACAATTTCTGTGGAGGATATATCTTGCATCAATAGTAGGTCTCTTTTCTGGTATTGTAATAGGATTTACAAGTGATTATTTTACTAGAGATGATAGAAAGCCAACGATGAACATAGCAAAAGCAGCCCAAGAAGGACATGCTGTTGTTATTTTGAGTGGTTTTGCTTATGGTTTATTAAGCGTTTTACCTCCGACAATAGGGATTGTTATTGCAATGATATTATCTTATTCCTTAGGTGGTGTTTTTGGAGTAGCAATGTCTGCTGTAGGAATGCTAGCCATTGTCGGAACTATAGTTTCTAATGATGCGTTTGGGCCAATTGTCGATAATGCTAGAGGAATTGCTGAACAAGGTAATCTTGGGGAAGATATTATCCGTACCGCTGATAGATTAGACTCTGCTGGAAATACCGCAAAAGCTATAACCAAGGGTTTTGCAATTGGAGCTGCAAATTTAACCGTATTTGCCTTACTTTTTTCATTTGCGGAAGAAGCTAATGCTATCAACGCTGGTATTATTTCCGTTGTTAATCTACTTGATATTAAAGTATTAATAGGTGCCTTTATCGGAGTAATTATCCCAGCAATATTTTCTGCTCTATTAGTTCTCTCAGTACAAAAGAATGCAGGGAAAATGGTCAATGAGATTAGAAGACAGTTTGAAGAAAATCCAAAAATATTGTCTGGGGAAGAAGCAGCTGATTTCAATAAATGCATAGATATCGCTACAAAAGGTTCTTTAAAAGAACTCATCATTCCAAGCATAATATCAATAACTGTCCCTCTGATGATTGGCATATTATTTGGAGTAGCAGCATTAGGTGCCTTCTTAGGAGGAGCTATTCTAAGTGGATTTGTTTTCGCGATTTTCATGTCAAACAGTGGTGGTGCTTGGGATAATGCTAAAAAGTATATTGAAGATGGAAACCTCGGAGGTAAGGGCACAGAAACTCATAAAGCAGCAATAACAGGTGATACTGTCGGAGATCCATTTAAGGATACATCAGGACCGAGCATTAATACTTTACTCGTCGTAATGTCGTTAACTTCTTCGATCTTTATCGGCTTGCTCATGATTTTCAATGGAGGCCTAGGATTGTTTGCTTTTTAAAGGTGAATCATTAAGACATAAGAATTTAAAACTTACTTTTTTTTTTTTAAAATCGACCATAATCATAAAATAATAGTGAGCTTTTGTTCTATTTCGTCTAAGACGACAAAGGTTAACTATCTATCGATTTTCAGTAATATTCTCAAAGAATTTCATCATCAGGTTATATAAAAAAAAATGTCTAAAAGATTTCTATTATATTATGAAACTAAAAAATAAGAAATGATCATGTTCATTGAAAAAATTTATCAAG
>DXJM01000393.1 GCA_019057355.1 Promethearchaeota archaeon
ACTATTACTAGAAAATCATCCCTTCTAGAATAACTCATAAGAATTTTTCCAAATATAGGGGAAATACAATTTATTCGAACGATGCGTGTTGACCATGTTGTAGAAAAAGCATCAAAATCGTTCATATAATACTGTTTTTCAACCTTTGGAGCTTTATCCCAATGATATTTAAAATATTTTAATAGTTCTTTTTTAGTCTTTTCACGAATTTCATAGTATCTATTATCTAAAATCTCAAATATTCTATTGATTCTATAATTCGAACTGACATGGTCACTTGCGTTAAAAATGGCAAGGAGATAATTTTTGTTTTCATATCTATGTATATCTGACCCAAATTGAGGAATAATGTATCCCTCTTCTATGAGAGTAGCCATTTCCTTTGTATTAATGCCATAATGTTTGATAAATTCTTTTTCAGAGGGATAGGGCCTCAAATCTACTATCATATTTGAAGTGAATGGAATCTGCATTGTAATAGAAGTGTTAAAGAGAAAATTGGAATACCAACTTTTATTACTCAGGTCAGGAAATAATTTTGGAATAAGATTTTTGGCAAGTTGATAGTGATCTCTTTGTAACTGATCTATTGAAATCGTGGATATAAATGCTTTTTCAGACTCTCTCCACTCTTCAAGTGTTTTCCTAGAAAGATCTTTAAATCTCATTGTTTATTTTGTTAGTTGTTGCTGTAAGTGGGTCTTAAGGCATATATATTTTTCTAAGAAGATGATTTAAATTTAAGTAGCTATTTTCTTTTATTTTTTATTTTAATAGTCTCAACTACTGCAGTCTTTCTCCTCCTTTCCGCCTCTTTAACTGGAATAAACTTTCCTTTTTGGCATCACGGCCGATTTTTCTAACTTTTCCTTTTATTTTTCCCATTATTTCCCCTCCCTCTTGAGTGATTATAATATAACGTCTTTATTTATACATATTTTTAAACACTAATCCCTTAAATTTCAATAAAAAACCTGATTTTTCATACATATATTTCTATATATACCGGCTGCTATCAGCCAAAGGGGGTAAAAATGGGAGCTCTCTCCAGCCAGCTGAAGAAAACTGTTATTATTGTAGCATAAAATTGTGAATGTTTAAATCTTACCCAAGCAAAAAAATTGCTCAATTTAGCCCTGAATGACCTTTACAATTCCCATATAAATCTTTATAATATAACAAGTTACGGATATATGAGGAAAAATTATGAAAGAAAGTTATGCTGATGAAAGCTGGTATGGAAATCGTTGGTACCGTACTACTGTCCTCGCTCACATTAAATTCCCTCAAGATTTGAGTTGGGTTCATCAACTTGAGAATGAAGCAAAAAAATTAGGGTCATACGAAGAGTTAAAAGCTAGTTTTGCCCTTAAGATAATTAAAAGACTTGAACCAAAGAAACAGAAAAAGATTTGGCAAGCTCTTCAGAATATACCTATATCAATAATAGATCCAAGACGTTATTTAAAAGAACTCAGAGTAATGCCTTTAAATGGCACTTGTTACCAATTTGAAAACAGAGGGCAGAAAATAAGGGTAAACAGGTATCAGAAATTTTTTCAGGACATTGAAAAATTGCTTCAGCAACATTTGTCAGAAAGGATCTTGATTGATTCTCCTTTAGCTAATATAGAACTAGCTATTGAGAATATTTCATGCAGCTTTGAAGTTTTTCCAAGCATGTATAACTTCTCACCTCAAGATGTATTGGATTCCCTGGGTTTAAAAGATCCAAGAAAGCAAATAATGAATATACCAAAACTATCCTTAAGGCTTTTCAGTGCCTTTTTTGAATTGGAAGATCCAGCTTCAAGAGAAGAAACGATAGATAAAATATCTCACTTTGGCATGGATATGCTCTGGCCTATGTCTCTTTATTATAAGGAATTATTATTGAAGTCAGTTATAAGTAAACGTGTTTTTGATGAAGGGGATAAAAAATCAATTGAGTTTATAAGGGATTTGTATAAAAAAATTAAAGCTGGATTAAGCCATAAAATTTTTGGAGATAACATTATTTTGCCAGATACAAGAATCGAAGAAATAAAATCAGAAAAAGATATAAGACTTCGGGCTTCAGATATAGCTTCAGGTATTGCAAGGATATTATATGAGGCTGAAGGAATAGAAGGTCTAAAAAGAAGATTTAGTTGTATTTTTTTAATGGGGAAAAAATATAAAATTTGAGGCGAATGGAAGCCAGGGAGACCTGGCTTCCCGAGAAAGAAAAGACGCTGTATATTGATCGCCTCATTGGAATAGACGAAAAAAAGGAGGGAAATTATCATGGCAAGATCAAAAAAAATAACAGTAGTTGATATTGCATTATTAGTTGTTGCAATTCTTTCTCTTGTATTCGCAGCACGGCAGACTGTTCAGGTAAAGAAATCTAATGAAAATATAGAAGCTCTAAATAAACAAAATAAGATGGAAGAAGAATCTATTAAAGATTTTATAACTAGAGTCTTAAATATTCATGACAGTCTAGATCTTATTTTAATAAGTTATGATATGCAAAAATGTGTAGATGCAAAACAAGCTATCTCGGCGCAATCCGAAAAAGCAAAAGATTTACATGATAGCATGAGAAGATATGCAAAGGCAGTTTATAGTTATGACCCCAAAAATTAACTTACCCAGCCCATAATAATACATCAATTTCGAGCATATTAGGTGACAAGAGCAGAAAAAGGCGATTTTATTAATGTGAATGGAAGCCAAATACCCAAAGCCCTGGCTTCCCTGAGATTAACGATGCCAGGAAGAGGCTAGTAGGGCTGGAGATTCAGTAATTCTCCATAAAATACGATAAATGACAGAAAAAAAGCAGAAAGGACTATCGTTAAATAAATTGACTCAAATATCTAACGAGCTCCATCAAATCCTCTGTGAAGCTATCATCACACTACTTCAAGAAGACCTAAAAGATCATGGGATAACGAAAGAGGAATTAAAAGCAGCAAGAGAATTTGCTGAGGTAAAGCCAAACACGGAAGTAGCTAAGAAGCTATTAGAATTCTTGGAGAGTAAAGAAATTAAATAGGTTCTAAAATGGAGTACCAGGCTCGAATTAGATAAAGCCTTAGTACTATCATCCATATCCTCCACACCAAGAATAAGCATTAGATAATTCCCCCTTGGATATATATAACTGATAGAAGTATTTAATGGGACAAAAAAGGACAAAAAAAGACAAAGAAGGACATTTATTTCAAATCGATTGACATCCGGTGATGGGGCAATAAAAATTAATATTGATAGCTATATAGTTATTAAAAGGGGAGGTGATTTATTTTGCCAAATTATAGAAAAAAGAAAGGGAGTGCTAAAGGAAATGCATGATGGGAAAAAAGGTTAAATATAATTTTTATCTTTGGGTCATCATTTTAATACTTTTTGTTACAACCAATTATATATACGCAGATAACGCAATAAGCAATCTAACCCTGCTAGGATCACCAACATTTATTGTAGAGCCTTCTTCTAACAGCTCTAGCAATTTGATTTTCCTTAGGAATGATTCTTTAGATGATATTAATATTTCACTCTTCATAGAAGACTTTAAGAGCAAGATTACCGGAAAATTACTTGGTACAAAAATAACTTTTAAGGGAACGGAGGATAAAGTAACCGAACAGATCTATGAGCTTTCTCATCCCCTGAAACCTGGAAATATTCTTATTGTGAGAGTTGATATTACAAACCTCTGGGAGGCCGGGCAATCAGAAGCAGTTCTTTTAAATAATGGAGAAAAAGTCGGCTCATTAACCGCAATTAAATATCGTTTGCCATTTAACGTGAAGCTCAACGCATCAAAACATATTGGTTCGAAGATTGTCCTGAATCGCAAAAAAACAGCGGAACTGTTTCTGGAAAATAATGATTCAATGACCTATCCATTTGAATGGGAATTGAGCATCAATGGAATATCCTGCAGCGGATCTTATGTTATTAATCCAAATGAGGAGATTTCTATAAGATTTAATCCCAATAAGAATTGGTTTACCTCATGGTTTACCAATTTCTTCAGAGAAGAGATTAAAGATAGCACATTGGCACTTACTCTTCAGCTAACTGAAAACGACGATAATCAATATTCATTGAAAAAGATAATTCCTATCAAAGCTCACTTGAGCTATTGGGCAATAAGTTGCCAGAATATTGTAGGAACTGTAATCATTTTCATGGTGCTTGCCTCGGGAGGTATAAGCTCTTTGATGCTATACAATTGGATACCAAACCGGATGCGACAGTTGGCGTTAAAGGAAAAGTTGGCCTTACTCGCTAACAAAACTCGTGATCTTTCTAGATATATCGATTCCAGATTAAGAGTAGGAGTACGTGTAGAGCGTCATCGGTTATTTAAAGTGCTGGTTAAACATAAGTTTTGTAGCCTAGAATTAGCTAGAATTATCACGCAATGTGATAAAAGGGCAGAAAATCTCAGGAATAAGATTGAATTGTTGAAGCAGATTGACATGATTTTCAATCGGATGATTAAAGTGCAATCTTTAAAAACATTACCGACATATTTTTCAAAAATCACTAGAATCTTGTCGGATACAAGCGATTTACTCAGCCATTCAGAATTAAAAGAGGGGGAATTCCAGGCTGCACAAGCTCAGATTACTGAGGCTTGGACATTAACAGACAAATTCGGGAAGCCCGATCAGAACTTTGCTCAGGAACTGGCAAATCGGATAAAAATATTCAGAGAAAAGTTTTCAGACAAAGGTAGTATTGGAAGAATCCAGATCTGCAAACGCATAAAAGACGATATGCCTGGTTTATTCAAAGTACTTAATTTAAAATTTTTAGATCCAGCGAAAATATCACCAGATGACTACTCCATAATCGACATTGCCACTTTTAAACTTGCCATAATTCGTGACTTTGTTCTTCAAGTTGAGGATATGCAACAAGCGGATGTACATCTAAATCAATTAAAAAGTTACTTGAACTTGGAGAGTTGGAGTGCCATTCATAGTGCCCAGCTTCTAATCCAGCAAATAAAGGAGGGTATTTTCCCTGATGATATTCGTAGAGCAATTCAGCTTGGCAACAAAGCTATTTCAATTGATATGGATCCGCAGGTTGTCCGCTTGAGACAGCCAGTTAAATTGAGTTTGAGATTCCATCGAGAAGAATTAAATCAGTCTGCAGCCAGCGATAAGTTTGAATATGAGTGGAACTTTGGTCATCTAAATCTTATCGAGAGAGGTAAAGAGGTTTCACACTTTTTCCCGGAAAAAAAAGAATATACAGTGAAAGTGGAATTTAAGGATGCTGATGGCAAACCCGTTGAGGATGAAAATGGCCAAAACGTCATCCTTGATAAAAAGATTAATGTTGAGCCCTCTAAGTATGAAAAAGTCGGACAAAGAACTAAGGTTGAAATAGTCCACTTTCTTATCGCTTTGAGTATAGCTTTGATAGGATTATTTGCTGGAGCAAAGGAACAGATGCTTAAAATGGACGTTTTTGGGGGTTTGATAGCGGTTTTTCTGATTGGCTTCGGTGCTGATACAATTAAGAATTTGCTAACACGTCGCCAGAATGAAAATCAATAAGGTTATTTTTCAAAAGCATAAGAAGTTAAAAAAATTGCTAAAGGAGGTTTCATCATGACGAGGAGACCGGGCTATCCATTGTATGGTAAAAAGTATTGTGGGAATACTAATAAAATGGAAGTTCATGATTTAGATAACGAGGATATTAGTCCTTCTGGATGTCAAATTGATGAGATAATTGCTGCAGGACATGCAGTAACTTTTACTCCAGATACGTTAGATCAAGCTCATAAAGAAGGTTATGATAATTGTGCTTACTGCATAGGAGGAAGTACTAAATAATTTTTTAATAAATGGAATCTGATAGAGATGAGGCGAGTAGAGGCCAGATTAATCTGGCCTCTTAATTTAGAAGCATGACGGTATTTCCGAATTTGACGCCTCATTGTAAAAGACGACCGTAAGTTAGCTTTCTCTCACGGAGAGTTAAGATAAAAGCATCTTAATAGAAAATTAAACAATCGATAATTAATTGTTTATGTCGCAATTAAAGCGGAGGGTTAAAACAATGAGAAAGTCCATTAGTATCATGCTTTTTATTTCTCTGGTTTTACTTACTGCTAGCTGTGTTGAGGAAGAAATAACCATAGCAAGCTGGAATCTGAAAAACTTTGGTCAAACAAAACTGAATGATCCAGATCGAATAAACGTCATAATAAGTGTTCTTAAAAAATATGACATAATCGCAATTCAAGAAGTACAAGATGCAAGTTTAGCTTTACCATCTGATCTCATAGATAAGATAAATGCGAATGGTGATAATTACAATGTCGTTTCGAGTAAACGCGTAGGAAGGACAAAAAAGGAACAATATTTGTTTGTTTATGATGATGATGTAATTGACTTCGTACCCAATAGCACAGGATATGGGATCGAGCCAAATGATGAATTTTCAAGAGAGCCTTTTTACGCAATGTTCAAGGCAAAAAATTTTGACTTTTATCTGATGAATATCCATACCGACCCGGATAATGTTGACACAGAAATACCAGCGTTAAAAGAGGCATATCTGGATTTACAGGATAAGACTCCAGATGAAGATGATATTATTCTGCTTGGAGACTTCAATGCTAAAGCACCAGGAGTAATCGTTGGCAGCTACATCACCATGGACTCCATAGCACTTATACCAGGTATCATTTTTACAATTAGAGAGGAAACAAATACGAGGGGTGGAAGAGCTTATGACAACATAATTTTTCAAGATGACTACACTGTTGAGTATTCCGATTCCTCTGGAGTTTATGTATTTTGGACAGATTACGGATTGACCGAGGACGAGGGATTTGGAATTTCAGATCACAGAGTAGTCTGGGCTAAATTCAAAATCACACTGCCCGATGATGATTAGGGAAAGATCGAGAAAATTGAAAATTAGCAAAAAAGTAAGTTTACAATAAGCTTTAAAAAATAATTAGAAGGCGGTATAAAATGTCCCAGCTGAAAGAAAAATCCAAGAAATCTAAGGGAAGTATTCAATTAGAATTTGAATTTGACAAACAAATAGAATCTTTAAAGTCAACAGCCAAACCGCTCAATATAAAAGAAATGAACAGAATTCTTGCTTTGATGGCATGTCAAGAATATCAATCTTGGTTCAACCTAGGTGCTGAGAGCCTAAAGGATAATGAGCTTATTATTTTTCGTATGAAAGAAATCTCTAGGAAAATCTGGAATTGGGATATTCCGCCAGAAAATGAGTTTGCCCAATACTTTAAAATAAGCCGCATGAAAGCAAGAAGACTTCTTCGCAGTATCAAAAGCAGATTTGGTTATGAATGCAATGAAAAATTGGACAGATTGACCAACAAAGTTATTGATAATGCTATTCCCGACAATAAAGAAAGGCCCACAAAATACACGCTTTATATAATAAATCCACTAGTCGAATATAGAATTTCAGAAATATTAAGTGAACTAGCAAAAAGAGAAATTGAGGAAAACCAAAATGAGTTCAGAATAATGAAGAAGGATAAAAATTTTGAATTTACTTATATCATATTACCTGATGCATATGGAAAATTAAATAAATATCTTAAAGATCAGACAAAATGAACAGGAGGAAACTTCAATGATTGAAAGCATGTCTGATATTCTATCAACAGTTGGATTAATTTTAGTTTATTTAACAGCTTTATGGTCATCTTCAGCTCCAAAAATAAGGGGGGTTTATAGAGAAATCGATGAATGGCGCAAGACAATGCCTCTAGACAGAGATAGAAGACCTAAATTACAAAACAGATGGTATGAAATAGAAATACCAATTCCTCTTTTGACGTGTGTTATGAATGCCATTTTTTCGATCATACTAATTCTTGTATTAATTAAATTATTGAATACTAGTCCCAAGCTTTCATTAAGCAATTCTCTTTTTTGTTTTTTATTTGTTGCCCAGGTGATATTCATGCTTAGTACCATGATACCCTTTATAACATTTTGGCGATTAAAATGGGATAAAAGGTTATTTCCAAAAGAAAATTCAGAAGGAAATAATATAAGCTACTGAAATCGGTAGCTATCCAAATTTTTTATGAAATGATTTGATTTCGGTTAAACGTGCTTCCTTGCGGTTTTTGAATGACAAAGAGCGCATCTTGAAATTGTTGAATCCGGACGCTTTTCCAGGGAAATAAATAAATGAATTATTTTGATGACAGCAGCCTGTCCCAGAAGCTTTTTCCTTTATGATAACAGAATTCTGTGAGCGGAACATGAAGAGCTAATGGTTGAGATTTCAAAAGTCTTAATATTCTGCAAGCCAGAAGATTTGCAGGCTAAGAAATTTGGTTATATAAGAAATATTACTATCATTAGGCCCCTTTTTCTTTGCTTCATTTTATTGCTAAGATTTCGAACTGGATCTGGCTTTTATAATCCTAACAAACGCGAAGAAATACAGTTTGCTGCAATTTTCATCTGATCCAAAGATAAGAATAATTTAAGCCCTTCTTCAGGAAAAGTTGTGATTTCTATGCAATATTGTCCTCTAATGAAAAGCAATTGAATAGGTAATTGCGGTGTACCGATAAGAGCTGCATCTCCAATTCCACTAATAGGGCCATATTTGTCGTCTTCTCTAAAATTATTAAAATATTCCTTTGCCGAGAACTTTACTTGAAGGATTTCCTTTTCGTCACTACGAAGAAAATGGAGGATGGAAGGCTCCAACTTTCGCTGAATGCCGCTGAGGCCTGTTATTCTTTCTACATCATCAACTGTAAGATATTTTGCATATGGATTCGTGTATTCTGATGTCGCGGGGGGAGTAGTCTTTTTTTTAGGCGCAGTTCTAACTACCCCCGACGTACCTGAACGATGAGAAGCATGCGATCGATGCGAACTATGGGACCTGTGCGACCTATGGGAAGGATGGCTTGCAAATTCATCATTATATGAAGTATCCGATTGTTCTAATATCAAAGTCTCGGGAGCATTTGAATCATTTTTCTGAATTTTTAATACTTTCTCTTTTATTGAATTGAATATTCTATTTTTTGGAAACCCATTTGATACTGTGTAGAAAAAGAGAGTAACTAAAGACAGAATTCCATAACCAATTTTTTTTATGATTCTCATCTTTTACCCCTTCGAAAAGACAATAGGCTAATCAAGCTCAAAAGTCAAGTAATTGTATGAGGTCAGGACATTAGTGACACATGGCATTTCTGATTTTTTATCCATTGGCAATAATACTCATATGGAGTCTTATAGTCTAGGGCTTGGTGAGGACGGATATAGTTAT
>DXJM01000394.1 GCA_019057355.1 Promethearchaeota archaeon
ATCTATTTATTTTAAGATTTTACTTACTTTTTTAGATAATTTAAACCATTTTCTATACATTATTGGAGCATGTAAGAAATATTTTTCGAGATGTGCCCTCTTTGCTGTAATTTATTTCCATAAATTTTGAGGATAAAAAAATTAAAATATTCCAATAGAGAGAAAAAAAATCGTTTTTTGTTACAAAACATTTATTTAATTTTAAATAGACCCCTCCTATATTAATCCTTAAGATTTAGACTAGTAAATCATGGTGTGTATAAATGATTGTTAATGATATTAACAATTTTTTTTTTGAAGAACAAACAGAAAGTCATTATTGTTGCGAACATCCTCACATTTATTCAAATAAGGGTTATAATGTCTGCATTAAATGTGGATATATCTACTCAGTTGTTTTAGACGTATCCCCTCGCAGAATGTATGATAAAGAAGATATTAAAGAACGAAAGATCAACGAACCTGTCTTTTATAATATAGGATATCGAACTACGGTGAAGGGAAGACAAGATGCTCGAGGTGCGACCTTACCATCTAATATAGTTAAAAGATTCAACAGGCTCTCAAAAATCCAGAGATCTTTTACCGATCCCTTTGAATATAATTTTTGGTATATATTTCCCATATTTAAGATTCTAAGAGAAAACTTGTGCATATCTCATAAAATTTCACAAGAAGGGCTCGATATCTACAAGAAATCAATCTTAAAGAAACTTGCAATAGGAAGAAGCAGGATTTATTTAATCGCTGCCTCATTATATTGTGCCGCGAGATTGAATCAAACCACCCATTTTTTAGAGGAATTTATCGAAGTATTAGAGTTAAATAAGAAAAAATTCATCAAGAATGTTTGGTTAATCAATAAAGAAGTCTTGCCTGAATTAGGATATAAATTGGAACATTATACACCAGATAAATATATAGATCGATTTCAATCGGATTTAAAATTATCAATCAAGTGTGGAACTATAGCAAAAGAAATTTTCAAAAATGCACGTGGTAAAGGATTTATCACATCAGGAAAAGAACCTAAAGGCGTGGCCGCAGGAGCATTATACTTAGCATCAAAAATATGCAAGGAAAGGAGAACGATAAAACAATTGTGTGAGGTTTCAAAAAAAAACCACATCACCATAACAAGAAGGATTAGAGAATTAAAGAACTGCATGACAATATTTCCATGATAAAATGCATCCTTTTTCAAATTTGTTTACAATAAGATTAAACCAAAGAAAGCCACCTTTTTTAAGGCAACATCACCGTAATACCTGAAAATACATCTTGATAATACCTCAATAGGTTTATCGTTTCATGAAATCAGTGAATCAATCTCTTATTTGGCACTAATTAGGTACAACAGAAATTAATATCTTTTAATTGAGAGAGGAACATTTTCATCCAATAAAAAATTCAAATGTTAATGTCCCTCTTTTTCTAATAAAGAATCAATATTTATTTGGGAAAGATTTTTTTAACGCATCATTTCCAAGTTCTACTACTTTTAATATGACTTCTAGGGTTAATTGAGGATATTCTTTCCTTATCTCCTCTATAGTATAGTCTAAACCAATTAGCTCATAGAGCAAAGCTATGGGAATTCGCGTCCCCTTTATGATTGGCTTTCCACCAAGGATCTCTGGGTTTGATTCAATTATATCTGACATTTTCTAAAGATCATATATAATTTTAGACATTAAAATTTAGTGCCTTTTCATAGAAGGATTTAGTTCAGTGTCAATAAATCCTGTTTTTAGTAAGTCCTTGTTCTTAAAATTAAATTTGCATACTTGGTCCATATTTTTTTTCTATTTGTTTTGGCGTTAACTTGTTTATTTGAACATCAAACTCATCAGGATTGTAACATGCTCCAATCCATTCTTTCATCTCATAATATTCGGGATGGTGCTTGTTGGTAATATTTAAATCCTATTGAAAAACTAATTTTAATCAAAAATTTTTTATTTTTAAATTTAGATATTATCAGTAAGGTAAAAAAAAATGGCAACTCAAAAAGAAAATATAATGCACCTCATCAAGGAACTTCCCGATGATGCTACTCTTGAAGATATAATGTATCATCTTCACGTAAAGCAAAAGATTCTAAGAGGTTTGGAAGATAGTAAAAACGGAAATATTCACGATGACGAAGATATGAAGAAGATGGCACGAAAATGGTTGAAATAAAATAAGGTGATATTATTAAAAGCGATTTAAAGGGAATAATCGAATATTTGTCTTATAATTCACCAAACCATACTGATTATTTTTATGAACGGATTTTTGAATCTATTGATCACTTAAAATCTTCTCCTGAAATGGGAAAACGAGTCCCAGAATTATTAAAAGAGCCAAAAACTAGATCTAATAAATACACTTACCCAAAATAAGTTGGATTTTTATCTTAATATCTTTAATATATTAAATTCATCAAAATAGGTTTTTAGGACTTTTATACTTTTTATATACTTACTATCAGTACTTGATTAAATGATCATACACCTCATTTTATTTAATTCTTCTTCTCGACAAAATTCTGAATGAGGTGGACC
>DXJM01000395.1 GCA_019057355.1 Promethearchaeota archaeon
AATCCTTCAGGGGTATGGAATACCGAATATAGAGGGGTATGGCATCTATCTGAAAATCCTGCCGGAACCATTTATGACTCAACTTCAAATAATCTCCATGGAACTTCGAAAGGAACGATGGGATCAAGTAATAAAGTGAATGGAAAAATCGATGGTGCGTTAAATTTTGATGGAGTCAATGATTATCTTGATTTTGGGGATATATCGCATAATGATTATCCAATTACCGTGTCTTTTTGGATGAAGGCTGATGCTAGAAAATACATGAATCCTATTGATAAATTCCCTTCAGATTTGACAAGCTATTATGGTTGGTCGATCAGGCTTCAATCTGATGGTTCTTTAATTTTTTATTTGGGAAATAGGGGGATGACTGGAAATGATTATGTCAGAGCTACAAATGCATATTCTGCGAATGCGTGGGTACATGTAACTTGCACCTTAAGCATGAGTAAAGCAAGTATTTTTATAAATGGAAATGAAATTGCTACGGTGGACATTACTCCTAGACTATACAATCAAAATTCTGTTTCTCTAAGATTTGGCATACCCCAACTGTATCAAACGAATTATAAATATGATGGAGTGCTAGACGAAGTAAAATTGTCCAATACTGTTCGATCAAACAACTGGATCAAGACAGAATTTAACAACCAAAACAATCCGGGCAGTTTTTGCACTGTTAGCGGCGAATTCTGTTTAGGATTTGACCCTAACAATCCATTTATGATTGATGTTGAGGAAGGAAATCAATATATTTATGAGCTGGTTGAGAAAAACGAAAATTTCAAGGAGTTCCTTCCCTACATGCATGAACTAGTCAATGCAACTTATTGGATGGCTCTTCTTAATTATACTCAACACATGGATACAATTACGGATCCCATAACAATAGTCCCGATTGAAGCTTATTTTGATTTAGCATATAAAGATGTATTAGGAACAAATTATACAGTTAGCGGAGTTTTAAAAGGTGAGGGATATCCAGAAATTCTTGGAATTTCAGAATGGTATGGGTCACATCTAAATTTTGGGATGACGGCAATTAACAAAATCCTCGATGGAACGGTGAACCTTCCGGGGTTAGTAGCGGATCATCAACTTGGAGCGGGAGTCTTGGAATTCCTCGATCTATATGATAGGGCACAATATAATGCTACCCTTAAAAATTCAATGTTAACAGGATATGGGGTGGGGAGTAGTGATAATTGGTACAAGTTACAAGCTTTAGCAGGGTACTATCGTGAATATTTCATACCAGATGCAATACCCCTGCTTGAACCAATAGCCATTTATGAATTTCCTCAAATCCAGTACTTAGATATCATGGATAGACTATTTGAAGGGAACGAAATTAAAGGAGACTTTACTTGCTCTAAAATTAAACAAATTTCCAACATTACTATTGGCTGGAATGTCACGATTGATAAGTGGGATTATTCTTCTAATAAGGAAGATTTTAACGCGAAACCAGCAGATTATAGTCAAAATATCACGGTTTATCACAGTGCTTTTTTTCTCGGTAACAATGTCAATATTGCAAGTCTCTCTCTACAGGATAATGACGTAATTCCCATTATCGTCGATATCTATTTAGAAAAAATAGATTGGGCAGAGAGTGTAAAAAGATATGGTAATACTGTATCGGAAATATTTTATTCTGGACCTATTGATCCCTATCCTTATGACGAAGTTAATCTTACTTATAGCATGACCTACGATAACGATGGAATGTTAAAAAGAATACTATTTTGTGGAGACGTTCAGATTAGCACCCACCTTATTGAAAGGATTGTTTTTTATGAATTGGCATTTTATGAAGAAAAAGCAGCAGATCCAACAACAGATACTAATGATATAAAATCTAATTCTTTCGATTCCCGGATTATTGTTTTATCGTCTGTATCTTTAACTTTTGCTTTAGGATTGTTTTACGTTTTAAAGAAATCAAAGGGGTTTAGGAGGTAGAAAAGGAGACGTCAAGAAACCGATTGCTCGTTTTGATAATAAACAATCTAAAAAATATTTTTAGGGATAAATATGCCATAATAGGAATGATCGCCTACCCCGTTTTATTAATCTCTATGGCTTTCTTTGCATATGGCAATTCTAATTATAATACCATAGATATTTTTACCATAACTGTAATAAATAATGATCTTTTAGATGAAGAAAATCCAGAATTTGCTCGGAACGAGACTTCTATTTTTTTTTGTGATGCAATATCCTCTAAAGAATATCAAAATACTTTAATCATAGAAGGGATTAATATTCATGTTTTAGAAACGGCAATAGACTTATTAAATTCATTGAGAATTGATGCAATCGTTGTTATAAATGAATACTTTTCAGAAGCACTCTATAAATCACCAACTCATGAAGACAAATTGCCCATAGTAGATATTATTACCAAAGATAATATTCTAATTTTAGCAGAATTAAGTCTTATTGTCGTAGAAATTGTTAATTCTATTTCTTTTAATATCACAGGAGCTCCAGAAGCAGAAATACAGTCCGCGACATTAGGTGGTTTATATTTTGATTATACTTTATTTGACCTTTTAATCCCTGGAATAATCATTGGTTCTCTTTCTATTTGTATGAGCCTTTTAGCTATTGCGATAGCAAAAGAAAAAGAATCTCGAAGAATGCACAGATTAATGACAACTCCAGTTAAAAGAAGGACGATAATAACCTCAATCGTGATAACCCAAATCATCACTGCGATCATACAATTTTTCATTGCTGTATTACTTTCACAATTACTAGGAACACATGCTCTTGCTAACGTGAATTGGAACGTGATCTTTTTTATCGCAATGCTTTATAATTTGAGTTCCATGGGGATGGGGTTAATTTTAGCGTCATTCGTGAAAAGTGCTAGAAATGCCGCTCTCATATCATTTATAATAACTTTTACAATGATGATGATTGGAGAAAATTATACAATACCTGGAGAAATGGCAGGATCTGCCTTCATTCCAAATACTTATGCTGTAGATGCTGTTCGCAATATAATGTTATTTGGGAGGATAGGTTGGGATATAATAGGTTTTGATATAATTTTTCTTTCATTATTTGGAATGACAACTCTAATAATAGGACTCGTTTCCTTTAATCGAAAATATGCAATGACCTGAATGTAGAATAAGAAGTAATACCTTAAATCGAAAAGAATTACAATAAAAAAGTGTGGAAAAAAATTAAATATATAATAGAGACTCATCAACTAAGAAAATATTTCGGTAAAAATCTAAAAGCGGTCGATGGTATCAACTTAAGGATCCCCAAAGGTACTTTATTTACTCTTCTCGGACCGAATGGAGCGGGAAAAAGTACCACCATTTCAATGCTCACTACTATTCTTCCCCCCACTAGTGGTACGGCTTATATTTCTGGATTTGATATAAGGAAGCATGCAAAAAAAATCAGGCAAATTATTGGCGTGTGTCCTCAAGAACTGAGCATATATGGTAACTTAACAGCAAGGGAGAACATATACTTGATTGCAAAAATGCATAAGATGAAAAAAATAGATTACAAAGAAAGAACTGATGAGCTCTTGGGTAAAATGGGGCTCACAGATCGCGCAGATGATAAAGTTAGCAAATATTCTTTTGGCATGAGGCGTCGTGTAAATGTTTTAATGGCTGTTGTCCATGATCCTGAAATAATTTTCTTTGACGAACCCAGCACGAGTCTGGATCCTCAATCAAGAAGAGTCGTGTGGGATTTCATCAAGGAATTTCAAGATAAAAACAAGACGATAATTCTCACGACACATAACATGGAGGAGGCTGACATTTTATCAAATTATTTGGTCATAATTGATCATGGCAGAATTATTGCTAACGGGACAGCTGATGAGTTGAAGGGAACTTTAGGACGTGGAGATATAATCACGTTCAAGATCAATAGCTACATGCACAGTGGCGATGTCATACCAAGAATACAGGGCTTAGATTTTATCGATAGTGTTTATACACTTGATGACAAGACAATTGAATTACGAGCCAAGGATGGGTTGCGTCGAATATCTGAAATCATGGAGACCATTCCGACAAGAATATATGATCTTTCTGTTCGCAGAAACAGTCTAGAAGATGTATTTCTTAGTCAAACAGGGAGGAGATTAAGAGATTAATGAAAGATTACGATCAATTTGATAGGGAACTAGTTTATTATAAAGATCAAGAAGGAAAATTTATTTATAAACATATTAGACATATTTCACCTTTCCGTAAACCTCGAATCATGCATTTAACGAGTAATCATCTAAAAAATATGTTACGTGATAAAATACAATTAATTTTTATTATCGGATTTCCAATAATATTCATACTTTTATTTTCATTTCAAGCGGAAGCGATATCAAATGTTAAATATGATATTTTTATCATAAATAATGATATTGTGGGATCCGAAGATGATCAGTATAATTACTATAACTATGGTGCCTCGCTAATATTTATAGAGGCTTTAAAAGCTGAACAATTTCGAGACCTTTTTTCTGTTACTGTTTTAATCAATTCTTCTATAGAGGAAGCAATGAGCCGTTTAAATCGTGAAGAATTTCATGGATTACTGGTAATAGAGTCAGATTTTTCTGAAAAGATTTTTTGGGAAGAGACTAATGTAATAGGTAATCCCAAGGTTGATATCACGACGATCAATGATCAGCTTGTATTAAAACTCATTACTGAGACGACCACTCAAATAGTCAATTCAATTTCTATACAAGTGAATGGTGGGGAATCTCCAGAATTGAGAATTCAAAATGAGGTATATTTTGGTAATTTAACTTATTTTGACATCTTTCTACCAGCGATCATTATTGCATCCATATTAATGTGTATTTCTCAGGTAGCAACTCATTTTGCAGGAGAAAAGGAAAAAGGAACCTTGAAACGTTTGAGTACAACAGCTGTTTCACGTTCTGAGATCCTAATAAGTGGTGCATTGGCTCAATTTATAATTACCAGTTTCCAATCAACACTCATGCTCACGTTAGGCATGATTTTAGGTGCTTTTGTTCACCCTAATGCTAATTGGAGTGCAATATACATTATCTTGTTTTTACTCACCTTTAGTGCTTTAGGATTAGGCTTGTTACTTGCATCATTTCTAAAATCATATAACCAAGCAGGAGTATTTGTATGGTTTATCATACTCCCGCTTCAATTTTTAGGTGGTCTATTCACGTATGGAAATGAATTTGCTTATAGTTTCTTATTTCCAACATTTTGGGCGGTTCATGCCTTGAGAATGGTAATGCTCTATGGTATTGATTCTTGGAGTGTAATTGGATTCGATATCACTTATCTAATCATATTCTCACTGGTGGTTTTAATAATGGGAATATTACTATTCCGCCGTAAGAAAGCAATATTGACATGATTACCATTTATATTTCATTATTTTGCAGGATATGATCAGCAGCTAAACAACCAGAATAGATAGAAGTAGGTACTCCACCTAAAAACGGTTCTAAAAATGAATATATTCCAACATGCAAGAGATGAGGTATGGGATTTTCGATTAATGATTTATGCTTCATATAAATATTTTTCATATCTCGGTTCCATCCTGCGATTGATCCATGAGATCTCTGCCCCCAATCCTCATATGTAAGGGGTGTTGCAACTTCCATTACCTCTATTGATGAAGATAAACCAGGTAGAATGCTTTCTACAGTTTTAATTAATTTTCTAGCGAGATTTTTCTTGTATTCTTGATACCCGTCTTTTTTCATTTTATCTCCCAGTTTCCAGTGCTTAAAATGTTCGTAAGGCATAGTGACTCGTAAAATTAGATTCTTCTTACCTTTAGGAGCAAACTCCGGAGATTTATTAGACCAATCGCATATTTCAATTTCTTTATTTTTGAAATTTTCGGGATCTCCTTCATTTTTATCATCATATGTAGCTCTATAAAAAAGATGATTAGCTCTCATCTTCGTTAAATCAAGATTATCGGAATTAATCCCTAAATAAACGCTTAATTCAGAACTAGTATATTTAGAATTTTTCACGTGTTTTAAATATTCTGAAGAAAAGTTATTTTTATTCATTAATTTTAAAACAGTCTTTTTGTAATCGGCATTCACGATTATCCATTTAGCACTGTAAACATCACCATTCATTAGTTCCACTCCAACTGCTCTGTTATCTTCTACTAAGATTTCCTTAATGCCTGAGTTCAGTTTTATTTCCCCTTCATTGCCAATTACGACTTCCTGAAGTAGATCGCTTATACCATGGACTCCACAAGAAGGAAACCATATCCCCTCTTTGGACATTACATTCCATAAAAAGGCGAGATGGATCATAGACATTACAGGAAAATAACTTCCTTGTGAACCTAAAAGTCTTATTAATTCGTCATCTTTCAAAAAACGATTCAAATAGGTTTCAGATGATACATTATTATATTCTTTTATCAATTTGAGATGAGATTCATGTTGATTTAATATTTTTTTTGCATTTTCTTTTTTTTTCCTATTAAAAATTCAGGATTCCATTCATGTATATCTTTAATTGCCTCAAATAAAGAAGTAAAAGTATCAAAACAAGCATCAATTCCTTGTTGATCTTTTTTGAATAAAAATTTTAGGTGTTTCTTGAATTCCATCCATTCTTGAGAATAGATAATATCTATATGAGGAGAAAGTAACTGAAAATGTTGGCGTTTAAAGATAATTTCTTTTTTAATACCTGCATCATGTAGCATCTTTTTAACTAAATTAGGAAAACTAAAAGATAGTGGCCCCATTGGAAAAATATAACCATCTCTTTTAAATATATAACTGGTCCCTCCGACATGGTGCATTTTTTCCAAGGCCAATACCGATTTTCCTCCATGAGCTAATTTTGCTGCACAAGAAAGCCCTCCTAGCCCTGCTCCTACAACAATTGCATCAAGCATTTTTCACTTAAAATTTCCAATTTCCATTTATTTATTGACTATTTTAATTCTCTTAGAGGATTTAAATCAATCTTTTTGAAAATATCCTCAATTTTTTCAATGCTTATAAAGTTATCTTCAACCAGTTGCCTTATAAATTTATAAGCACCGCATTCATATTCCTTTTCCCAGTATTCTTGATCTTTTGCATAAAAATTACATTTATGGCAGACAGCATTGATTAGTTTTCTGTTTAAAGGACTAATATCTTCTTCAGATCTTATTATTTCATGTTTCCTTGACATATTCATGCCTCCTTTTTTATCAACACGCTTTTCTTTTCATTTATTATTCAATTTTCCAAATTGATAGCATTTATAAGTATCAATACCTTGGATTTCTCCAGAATTTTGGAATGCTCGATACCTGCATCCCCCTCTACATTCATTTAAAAATTCACAATTAAGTTCCTTGCATTTTAATTCATTAATGTCCCAATTCAGGTTTTTTTGAACGAGTTTCCAACTTTTTTCAAGATCAAGGTCATGTACATTTCCTATATTTTCATCATGAAAAAAACCACATTTTGTTACAATTCCAGATACATCGATTGCCATGAGATGCGGACCGCAGGCAAGGTTTTCAGCTTCATATTCGTAAATCACCCCCCAACCATAATCCTTTAATATTTTTCCCCCTTCTTCGGGAGTTATAGCATATTTTTCTATAACGTCTTCTGGTGTGGACTCATCAAAGGTTGGAATGTCCACGGACCAATTTTTGATCTTCCCTAAGGAATTTATCATGGCTAACATGGCTTCAAATTCATCGAGATTTTGTTTGTGGACCATGGTATTGATCGAAGTGCTTATATCATTATCGAGCAATATTTTAATTCCATCTATCGAATCTTGAAAGCATTCAGCATTCCTGAAAACGTCGTGAGTTTCTCTCATCCCGTCTATACTGATATATATATTAAAATAATTTTCTTTTAGTAAATTTATGATATCGGGATGCTTTTTAATTAGAACACCATTGGAGAGTAATTCTTTTTGCAAGGGAAGTTTTCTCAAAAATTTCAATAAATGTTTCAAATCAGAATAGAGAAATGGTTCTCCTCCGGTCAGGATTATTTTTGCACCCTGTAAATTGTAGAATTTTGCGATGATTTCTTTTAATTTATCTAAAGGGAAGTCAATCGGCTTTTTACGGGAAATGTAACAATGCTTGCAGGTCAGATTGCATTTTTCTGTTATGTTTAACATTAGATTCTTTAAATAAGGCTTTTCCATAGGATTCTCTTTTGGGATCCTGTCTTTTAATTCAGTAGGAAAGGAAATAACATCTTTTTTTCTTGAACTGAATCCAATTATTTTCAAATCATAAAAATCATGTATCGCATCTCTAATTTCTTCTTGTTTCCACGAAGAATATGATTCAACTATTTCTTTAACTGATTTTTGACCATCGATTTTCATCAATAATTCATAGGCCTCATCATCGATGATGTATGAATCGTCATTTTTCAAATCATATACGTTAATTTCAGAATATCTCCTGAAGCTAATATAATCAAAAATATATGGATAGTTACCTTTGTCCATAAAATAATATAAAATGGAGATTTATAAAAATATTAA
>DXJM01000396.1 GCA_019057355.1 Promethearchaeota archaeon
GCTGCGGTTGAAGCTTTTCCCGCAGTCGGGGTACCGGTAGGGTCTCTCGCCCGTGTGCGTCCTCTGGTGCCTGATGAGGTCCGAGCTATTCCTAAACCACTTGCTGAAAAAATAAAGGAACGAATGAAAGGTACTGGATTTTCTTCAGTTTCAGGTTATGTAACCTATATATTAAGGCAGGTTTTATCCTCAATTGAACAAGAAGAGAGATCAAAAGAAGCGTTTACTAAAGAAGAAGAAGAAAAAGTCAAGAAGAGATTAAGAGACCTGGGATATATAGATTAATATTCCCTAATTTAAAAATTAAAGGTGATTTGAGAATGATTATTCCACATGGAGGTTCTTTAATTAATAAAGAATTACCTGAAGTTGAAAAACAAAAAATATTAGAAAGCGTCGATGAATTTGAGAAAATAACAATTAGTCCAGAACTTGTGAAAGTAGTTAAAAGTATTGCATTTGGGATCTATAGTCCTTTAGAGGGTTTCATGACTGAAAATGATTACCTTAATGTGCTTGAACACATGTATTTGGAAAAAAATAGTGCTTGGCCTATTCCGATAGTTTTAGATGTCAAAAAAGAGATATATATTGATGTAGATGACCAAATAATACTATTAGATTCTGATAACACCCCAATTGCTTTAATGGATATAAAAGATATTTATACTTATGATAAGAGAAAATATATTGAAAAAGTATATGGAACAACTGATCCATCCCATCCTGGAATTCAATCTGCATTAAATATGAAAGAAAAGCTTGTTGGGGGGGATATTTTCTTAATTAATCAACCTAAAGCGGCATTTCCCGAATTAGATCTGAAACCCCTTGAAACAAGAGTGCTTTTTAAAGCAAAAAAGTGGAATCGAGTTGTAGCATTTCAAACGAGAAATCCCCCTCACTTGGGACATGAATACCTGCAAAAAGCAGGATTGACTTATGTTGATGGACTTTTCATCAATCCCGTCATAGGAAAAAAAAAACCCGGAGATTTTTTAGATGATGTTATAATTCAAGCTTATAAAGTACTGATTAAAGAATATTTTCCACGAGATAGAGTGGTCTTGAGTACATTTGAAACCGAAATGAAATATGCGGGTCCAAAGGAAGCAATTTTTCATGCGATAACTCGGAAAAATTTTGGTTGCGATCACATAATCATTGGTCGAGACCATGCAGGAGTTGGTAATTTTTATGGACCATATGACGCTCATAAAATTTTCGACCAATTTCCCGATTTAGGGATTGTCCCAATAAAATTCCGATCTTTTTCTAAATGTATAAAGTGTGATGCCATTGTTAATGATAAGATTTGCCCGCATCCTCCAGAAATGCATAATTTTTTTGCTGGTAGTGGTATTAGAAATGCATTAATCAATGGGATACCTCCTGGTTCCGATGTGATGAGACCAGAAGTAGCAGAAATAATATTGAAATACAAGAATCCCTTTGTTGTGTAAAAATCAAAAAGGTGAGAAAAGAAATTAAAAATAGAAAAATTTTATTGATAGGTCTGGATTGTGCGACTCCAAGAACATTATTTGAGGATTTTTTAGTTTTTTGTCCTAATATCGAAAAACTGATGGATAACGGAGTTTATGGCAAGCTCAGAAGTTCAGATCCTCCTATAACGATCCCTGCATGGATGGTAATGGCAACAAGCAAAAAAGCAGGAACCTTGGGATTATATGGGTTTAGACATCGAAAAGACAATTCTTATACGGATTTTTGGATAGCGAACTCTTATAATATAAAAGAGACGAAAATATGGGATATTCTTGGAAAAAAAGGATTGAAATCAATTATATTAGGCGTGCCTCCCACGTATCCCATACAAAAAATGAATGGCCATTTAGTTTCGGGATTCATTACTCCTGATATTTCATCTGATTATACATATCCACCTGAATTGAAAGAAGAAATTCAAAAAAATGTTGGAAAATATATCTTAGATGCTAATTTTCGAACTGAAAATAAAGAAGATTTATTGGAAGAAATTTACCAGATGACGAGAGTTCAATTTGAAACGGTCAAATACTTGTTAAGAAACAAAGCATGGGATTTTTGTCAATTTGTCACCATTGGTCTTGATAGAATGCATCATGCTTTCTGGAAATATTATGATCCATTACATCCAAGATACGAAGCTGATACTCAATTTAAGAACGCTCTAAAAAATTATTATGAATATTTAGATAGAGAAATTGGCGAAATTTTGGAAATAATTGGCAATGAAACGATCGTCATAATCGCATCTGATCATGGAGCTAAAGCAATGAAAGGGTGTTTATGTGTCAACATGGCCTTGGAAAAGCTAGGGTTGTTAAAATTTACGGAAAAACCGAAACCTAGAACAAGATTAGAAAATGCGAGAGTTGATTGGTCAAATACACGTGCGTGGGGTTGGGGTGGCTATTATGCGCGAATTTTCTTAAATCTTAAAGGAAGAGAGCCTCAAGGAATAATTCCTCATGAAGAATATGACATTTGGAGAAAAAAAATTATCAAATTATTAAAGGATATAAAGGATCCTGATGGCAATGCAATGAATACAATAATATATAAACCGGAAGAATTATATGACGAGCTCAAGGGGGATTATCCAGATTTGATCGTGTATTTTGATGATTTGAGTTGGAGATCTGCTGGAACTGTAGGGTATGAATCAATATATCTGGAAGAAAACGATACGGGTCCAGATGATGCCGTTCATGATTATTATGGAATTTATATTATTCATGATCCTAAGAAAAAAATTGGGAAAAACTTGGGGGAAAGAAATATTTTAGATATTGCCCCGACAATTTTGAATCTATATGAAATTGAAGTGCCTAAAGACATGAAAGGAAAAATAATCAAATTAAATGAGTAAATGGTTCAAAATAGAACATAAAGGATTTACATTATGGTTTACAGGTCTTTCTTGCTCTGGAAAGACCATACTTGCAGATGCCGTAGCAGAGGAACTGAGAAAAAGAGGGATGAAAGTAGAAAGACTCGATGGAGATGTTGTTAGAAAGAGTTTGACAAGAGATTTAGGATTTTCTGACGAGGATCGAAGAATGAATATAGAACGGGTGACTTTTGTTGCTAAACTTTTAACAAGAAATGGAGTTGCGGTGCTAGCATCATTTATATCCCCATTTAATGATATAAGAGCATATTCTCGTAATGAAATTGGAGAGTTTGTCTTAGTCTATGTTAAATGTAGTCTTCAAGCATGCGAAGAAAGGGATGTAAAAGGCATGTACGCTAAAGCGAGAGCAGGAGAAATAAAAAATTTTACTGGATTGGATTCTCCATTCGAAGAACCAGATTCTGCGGATATCGTTGTCGAAACAGATAAACAAACAGTTGAAGAAAGCAAAAAAATAATTCTTGATACACTAAATGAAATGGGTTATTTACCATAATGACCAGATTGAAAATTCTATACGCGTAATTCCTTTAATTAAACAATAGTATTTTAATTTTTTGTAAATTCCATTAGTTTATTTATTTTTTCCATAAGGACATTTTCATTTAGACCATATTTCTCTAATAATTCACTCCTTTCACCAGATTCTACAAAAACATCATTTATTCCAATAAATCTCATTGGCAAGGGCTTGGTTTCTGCTATCATTTTTGCAATGATACTTCCAATACCACAATATATGTTATGTTCTTCAATAATAATGACACCCTTAAGGTCTTTTACATGTTTGAGCAATTTTACCTTATTAATTGGCTTTATTGTTGACAAGTTAATTACTTTTAAAGAAACATTCAATTTTTGTTCTATTGATTGAACAGAGTGATAAGCTAATTCAGTTCCATATCCACATCCCATTAAACATATATCACTACCATCCTTTAAAACATCTATATGGTCGGTAGAAAATTGATAATCATCATCATGTACTCGAGAAAAACCTCCCCTTGGCAGTCTCATATATATTGGGCCTTTAATTTCTATAACATGTTCAAACATTTTTCTTAGTTCAACATCATCTGCAGGTGATAAAATTGTTAAATTGGGAAGTGAAGCCATTAAACTCAAGTCCTCTAATGCATGATGAGTACTTCCATCTTCTCCCACAATACCACTATGGGTAGTTATTATCTTTATATTTAAATTATCATGACAGGCTAACCGTATAAAATCCCATGCTCTTCCCGTGGTAAATATCGTGAAACCACTAACGATAGGTATTTTTCCTGAGATTGCAAATCCTAAAGCCGAACCCATCATGTTTTGTTCGGCAATGCCCATATTGAAGAATCTATTAGGATATTCTTTTGCAAATTTAGAAGTTCTTGTAGAACTTGAGAGATCGGCATCAAGAACGATAATGTCTTCATATTTTTTACCAAATTCGACGAGTAGATTTCCAAAGACATCCCTCAATGATAATTCAACCAATTATAATCGTCCCTCCCTTATTTCATCTTTTAAAAATTCAAGTTCCCCCATTGCTGCCACAAATTCTTCCTTATTTGGAGGTCTTCCATGAAATAAACGAGTATTTTCCATAAACGATACATCTGCTCCTTTTATTAAATATGAAATTATGAGGATGGGTTTTTTGATGACCTTTTTAGCTCGATTAAAACCTTTAATGAGCTCGGATAAATTTGAACCATCTAATTCAATCACTTCCCATCCAAAAGACTTCCATTTTGAAGCTAAGGGCTCTAAAGCCATTATTTCTTCGGTAGAGCCGTCTATTTGAAATCCATTCCTATCAATAATGGCAATCAGATTATCTAAATTATAATGTGCAGCAGACATTGCAGCCTCCCATATTGCCCCTTCATTCAGTTCACCATCCCCTAAAAGAACATATACATATTTATCCTTTTTCTTGTCTAATTTAGCAGAAAGAGCACATCCAACCCCAATTGATAACCCCATCCCTAATGATCCCGTGATTATTTCTATCCTCAATTTCTCATTTTTAATCGGATGACCCTGTAATTCTGAATTGTAGGCTCTTAATGTCATCAATTTATCTTTATCAATAAAACCTATCTTAGAAAGGACAGCATATAACGCAGGAGCAGCATGACCCTTGCTTAATATAAAATAATCACGTTCTTTCCATTGAGGTTCTTCAGGTTTTAATTTTAAAACATTCTTATAAAGGATGTAAATCAGGTTAGCGCAAGAGAGAGACCCTCCTGGATGCCCAGATTGAGATCTATAAATCATTTTTAGAATATCTTCCTTTATATCAAAGATATCTAGCATTAATTGTGTTTCTTCTTTTTTTGATAATTTCATTGAAGCCACGAGATAGAATCTTAAATATTATTATGCTTGGAGGTAATATAATTTTGCAGCTTTTCGGAAGAATAAAATTTTACAGGGGGAAGAGATGCCGTGAGTGCCGCAGAATGCATTGCAATTTTAATAGCATCAGATATCGGCATTCTTGATGCAAATGAAAGTCCCAAGGTCGCCATAATTATACTCCCTACGGCTACATAGCTCCTTATTCTCTCTTCCAATAATGGGGTAAATTTTTCTACTCTCTCAGTATTTTTATTAAAGAGATATGATTCTGATTCTAAAAAATTTAATAACACGTGTTTTGAATTAGTTGTCTTGATTATTTTTTTTCCAACAATAGAAACACTTGTATCGGTACAACAATCAATCGAAAAAACTTCTAATGCTTTTTGAAGGTTTATTTTAATAAGGTCTATTTCTTCATAGAGATAATAATTAGATAAATTAGGACGAGCAATAATTGATATATTAGGAAATGTCATTTTTAATAAATTTAATAAATTTTGGATAAAATGATCGGTAAATAAATCTCCTATTCCATAGTCTAAAACGACTATTGCGTCTATTTCTTTAGATACGGATTGAATTGCCTCATAAAGCCTATTAATCGTCACCTCATCAATATTTATGGAATAATCCGTTTCTAATCTTAATAAATGTTGATTTCGTGCTTTAATCTTGGTAATTTGAGGTGTTTTAACTTGTTCATCAATAATGATTCTTGAGATATCAATACCTAATTCATTCATTTTTTTAATAAAAAAATTGCCTTCAAAGTCGTCCCCTACGATGGTGCATACTACAGGAATGCCTCCTAAGGATTGAATGAATTTTACAACGCGCCCAATTCCACCTAAAAAGGCTCCACGTTTATCAATCTTTACACAAGGTACAGGGGCATCGGGTGAGATGGTCTCAGCTCGACCATATAAATATGAATCAACAAGAGCTTCCCCAATGATTAATATTTGTTTACCCTTCCACTGGTCTATTTCCTCGACTAAATTCATTTCTAAAATGTCTCAGTTTTTTATAAATGTATGTTAATTTTAAGCATGCTTATTATTATTTAAATGACAAGAATTATATACTTTTGGCAAATTCTAGTAGATTCTCGTGTATAAAATCAGGCATAATATTATTGATTCTCTCTTTCTCTTCCAATCCATAACCTGAAAGGACTAATACGGTTTTACAATGAGCATTATATCCAGCTTGGATATCATTTAAGGTATCTCCTACCATGAAAGATTCAACTAATTTAATTCCATGTTTTGCTTTTGCTTGTAAAAGCATGCCTGGTTTGGGTTTCCGGCACTCACAATCACCTGTAAAATCGGGGTGATGAGGGCAAAAAAAAATATCATCAAAAAATATATCATTTTCAGCAAGAATGTCATTCATTTTCTGATGGATAGAATTTAATGTTTCAAGGGAAAAATACCCCCTAGCGATTCCCGCTTGATTTGTTATGAGAATTAAAAAGTAACCTTTATGTTTTAAAATTTTTAGTGCTTCGATACTGCCTTTTATGAATTTAAAATCATCTGGATTTGAAAGATAATTCATTTCTTCATTGATCACTCCATCGCGATCTAAAAAAATTGCTCTATTTCTCTCATTCATGATATTCTATTTCTCTAAGTTTTTGAATCACGGAATTAGGATCTTCTGCATTTAGGATTGTACTTGAACTACTCACTATATCAGAATTAATGAATCCTGCATTATTTAGATTTATACCCCCATCAATATCAATTAAGAAGCCCATATTCATGTATGCTCGATATGCACAGAGTAAATCTACTTTATAAATTGATTCCCATATAAAATCTTGTCCAGACCACCCGGGATTCACGGACATAATCAATACGATGTTTAATTCATTTAGAAATGGGACGATTTTTGTCAAAGCAGTATCAGGATTTATTGCTAATCCCACTTGCTTTTCACTTTTTTTAACTTTTTGAATCATTTTTTCTATATTTCCCTTTGATTCATAATGAAAAACAAAATAATCAACATTATCAATAATCCTGTTATAGTACTTATTTGGCTCATCAACCATGAGATGAGCAATTACTGGAATTTCGTAGTTTTGTTTAATTTCTTTAAAAATATTCCAATTTAGATTCTTGGTTTCAACGAATTTACCATCCATCATGTCTACATGGATGTAATCAAGTCCTTTTAAATTCTTAATAATATTAGGTTCAAATTTATCAATCGCATGGATTGAAACTGCTACTTTTTTCATATGTTCTCAATCAAATAATTCTTTTTCGACCAAATAGCATATAACATGTCCAACAGTGATATGTCCTTCTTGAATGCGAGGTGTGTCTATAGTTGGTATTTTTAGACAATAATGAACTAATTGTTCTATTTTATTTTCTTTTTGTCCCGTAAATCCAATAGTGATAGCTCCCAATTCTCTGGCTTTTTTCAAGCCTTTAATAACATTAGGAGAATTCCCAGACGTGCTGAGGCCAATTACAACATCACCATCATTAACTAGGGAAGAAACTTGCCTCTCAAATATTAAATCATATCCATAATCGTTTGCCGTAGCCGTAATCACTGACGTATTTGCATGAAATGCTAAAGCAGGTAAGGAAGGTCGATCCTTGTAAAACTTACCTACAAACTCTGCAGCAATGTGCTGGGCATCAGCAGCACTACCACCGTTTCCAAAAAGAATAACTTTTTTTTTATTCTTATAAGCAGTTACAATTTCCTTAGAAATTTTTTCTATTAATCCCGCTTCTTTTTTTATTTCATGTATCACACGTGCGGTTTCCTCTAGCCTAGATAGGATTTCTTCAATCATAATATTCACTTTAAATAAATAATTTGTCAATTATAAAATTAGCTAATAGTTTGCTTGCCAAACCTCAACTCCTTTAGGATTAAAATGAAAATTAACAATTGTACCCCCGATTTTTTTTAATTCCTCCATGACATCATATTTCTTATGGGGATGTGAAAACAATAGTAGATGACCTCCACCCCCAGCACCAAGCAATTTTCCACCTAACACGCCAAATTTACTTGAAGTCAAATAAAAGTTCTCTATAGACTTATTGGATATTTTAGAACTGAGACTTTTCTTTACTAACCATCCTTTATGGAGTAATTTTCCAAATTCATCTATTTTATCTAGATTCTTAGACTTCATTATTTCTCTCATTGAACATGCAACATCTTTTAGTTCTTGCATTGCTTCCATAAAAGATTTCTTTTGAATGTTATAACCTTTTAAAACTTCATCTTGAATATCTGATGAAAAGTGAGATCCTCCTACATAACATAAAATTAATCGGTATTGTAATTCATTAATCATGTCTGAAGAAGTCTGAATCGGGTAAACTTTTATTTCATCTGTAAATTCGATAAAATTTAATCCGCCACATGCCGCAGCATATTGATCTTGATAACCACCTTTTTGCTTCAACTCAATACGTTCAATATCACATGCTTTTTGAGCAATATCGTGCACTGACAGCCCTAAATCATATATTTTATTAAAACCAGCGATTATCGCAACAGTTAATGCTGAAGATCCTCCCATTCCGGATCCTGATGGTAATTCTGAATATGCTGTAATATCAAAACCATTCTTGACCTCCAAGACATTAACAATCCCCTTGAATATCTCATATCCTGACTCATAGCTGGTATCACCAATATCAAACATAATTTCTTCATTAAAATCAATAGAATTCACGCGTATTTTTTTGTCCCTTCTCGGTTTAATTGATACGTAAACATGTCTATCAATTGTCGTGCTAATAACACAGCCACCATGTTCTGTGCAGTAAGGAGGCATATCGGTTCCACCCCCTCCAAAACTAACTCGAAATGGTGCTTTAGAACGGATAATCATAGAAATTTAATTTTTATGTTTAATAAATTAATGAATTTTTTTTATTATTTAAAATTGATTTTAAAATTGGTTTTAGAGCAAAAAAAAACAACTTCAATGAAATTCTTTAATTCAGATTGATAATTATTTATAATATAAATAAATTTAATTCTTTTAATATGATCTTCAAATGGGTAAGAAGATATTAGTAACTGGCGGTGCTGGTTTTATAGGTTCCCATTTAGTAGATCATTTGATTAATGTTAAAAATCATGAAGTAACTGTTTTAGATATCTTGGATGAACAAGTTCATCAAAATCAAGAGCATCCGCCAGACTATTTGAATGAAAAAGCGAATTTTATTCAAGATTCTACTAATAACTATAATTGTTTTAAAGAATTGATCTTAGAACATGACATAATATATCATTTAGCGGCGGTTGTAGGTGTAGGGCAATCGATGTATGAAATAAAAAAATATTCAGAAAATAATATAATCTCTACCGCAAATCTCCTCGATATTTTAGTCAATAATGAACATGATGTTAAAAAACTAGTTATAGCATCCTCAAATACGATTTATGGTGAGGGAAAAGCCTATTGTAATAAGTGTGGCGTGATTTCTCCTAAATTAAGAGAATTAGCACAATTAAATAAAAAAGATTGGGAGATAATCTGTCCTAAATGCAAGCAAATAACTACACCATTATTAACTGATGAATCTCATCCTTTTAATTCATCATCGATATATGCTTTATCAAAACAATCCCAAGAACAGATGGGTCTTTTAATTGGTAAAACTTATGGTATAAATACTACCATATTAAGATTTTTTTTAGTATATGGACCAAGACAAGCTTTATCAAACCCTTATACGGGGGTCTGTTCGATTTTTAGCAATAGACTATTTAATGGTAAAGCTCCCATAGTCTTTGAAGATGGACTTCAAACAAGAGATTTTGTCCATGTAAATGATGTATGCCAAGCTCTTATTTTATCAATGGAAAATCAGGCTTCAAAATATGAGATCTTTAATGTAGGATCCGGAATTCCCATAACAATAAAGGAAGTTGCTCAAACTATATCAGAAAAAATAAAACCCGAACTAAAACCTGTATTTAATCAACAATATCGAATTGGAGATATTAGACATTGTGTTGCAGATATTTCAAAAATAAAAAAACTTTTAGGATATCAGCCCTCAATAAAGTTTTCTGATGGAATTGATGATTTAATTAAATGGACGATACTTCAAGCAAAACCTGTTATAGATCAAACTCAAAATGCTTTTACTCAATTAAAAATCAAAAAATTAATAAGATAAAGAGGTTGCATGTAATTAGTTATTGAAAATGAAAAAAATTTTAATCACGGGTTCTAATGGATTTATTGGTTCTCATTTAGTTGATTTTTGTATAAAGAAAGGATATAAAGTTTTTGCCTTGAATAAACCATTTTCCTCATTTAGAAATCTAATTCATTACACCAATAACAGGGAGAATTTTTCAGACGAGGAAAAAAGAGATTACCTAGAATATAGCATAAAATGTCCATCCAACAATAACAATTTAGTACTTTTAGAATGTGATCTTAAAAATTCAACTTTAATGGAAAAACTTATTGCTAAAATTAAACCAGAATATCTTTTTCATTTTGGGGCGCAACCTTATATCATTCCTTCTTGGGAAGACCCAATTGATACGATAGAAACGAATGTTATTGGAACGATTAATGTCTTTGAACCAATAAAGAAAAACAAGCTTAATACAAGGGTAATAGTCGCATGCACGGCGGCAGAATTTGGGACGACGACAAGGATTAATAGACCACTTGTAGAAACGGACCCTTTGATGGCAACAAATCCTTATGGAATAAGTAAAATCGCTACCGAGCTTTTATCCCGTCAATATTACATTAATTTTGGAATTGAGACCATCAATCTAAGATTCTTCAATCTTACAGGATTGAGAAGAATTAATGATGCACCATCAGATTTTATTAGAAATGTCGCTAAAATTGAACTTGGTCTACAAAAACCCACATTTAAGGTCGGGAATTTAAATCCCTTCAGGGATTTTACGGATATTAAAGATGCAATACAAGGAATTTGGTTAGCAACCACCAAGGGAACTTCCGGAGAGACATATCATGTATGCTCCAATAGAAAGACTCAAATCCGCCAAATATTGGATATTGCCCTGACTTTTTCAAAGAAAGAGATTAAAGTTGAAGAAAATGAACCTGAAAAACTGAGGAAAACGGATGAAGATATTTTAATAGGAGACAATTCTAAAATTAAAAATGAGTTAGGATTTACAATAACCCTTACTATCGAACAGACTGTTAGAGAAATGTTTGAATATTGGATGGGTTATTATAAAAAAGTCATGAATCTATAACTTCAATGCGAATTACAATAGTTCTTTGTTGTATCTTTACCTTAAATTCATTTCCCTTTTTAGCATTACCAAACTTTACAATGCCCGTTTCTTCTTTTATGATATTAATAAAATCAGGCGTTAAGTCCTTTTCAAGATCAAGCCCGTTTTGAATGTTTACTATGAGCTTCTCTTTTCCTCGCATTAATCCCAATTTTTTTCGAATATCTTGCAAGTTCCTGATAAAATCATTGGTAAAACCTTCTTTAACTAATTCTTCATCCAAGTCGGAATTAATGAATAGACTTCCTTGGCTAGTTATCTTCACGGCATAAGGTTCTTGAGCAATCTGTTCAATTTGAAAATGATCTTTAGTGATCTCAAATTCCTTATCATCAAGTTTTACTTTCAACCTACCTTTCTCCATATTCTTTCGAATTTCGTTTATATGCAAGGAAGAAAGGTATTTTTCAACTTTTTGCCTGTCTTGTTTAAAATCTTTTCCAATTGCGCCTTTATTAATTATTATATCTTCAGAATAGAGAGATCCTGCTGTTTCATTATCAATATAGTCAATCTCTTTTACTCTTAGCTCGGATTTTATCAACGTTTCATGTTTTTTTATTATAGTTTCTTTATCTTGATCAAAACAAAATAAGAACTCTTTAATTGGCTGACGTAATTTAATTTTCACTTGATCTCTTAAAGCACGCAAGTCTTGAATGAGCTTGTTTAGAAATTCCATTTCCTCTAGTAATTTATCATCCTTAAGTTCATCATTAAATACTGGAAAATCTGTTAGATGGATAGATTTAATATCTTTTTTGTAATCAAATTGATCTTGCATCTGCAGGAAGTTTTTTTCTGTTAAAAAGGGTACAAAAGGAGCCATTATCCTGTTTAAAATATCAAATATGTAAAACGTAACATTATAAACATCTCGTTCTCCATCAAGAAACCTATTTCGTGCAAATCTCAAATACCAATTACTGAAATCATCGTTCACAAACTTTTGAATAATTTCAGCGGAATTGAAGATCAAGTAATCATCTAAAAATTGCTTAACTTGCTTGCTTAAAGAATTTATCTTGACTATTATCCATTTATCAAGAGGATTTTTTAAATTTTTCTTATTAAATTTTAAATTTGGTTTAACCTGATTAATTTTTGCGTTTTCAGAGAATAACTTGTATGAATTTTCATATTTTGAAGTAAATTGAGATATCACGTATTTCACATTTTCTACACTTAGGCGTTTTTCTTTATGTGGTGGACCTGATACGTAATATAACCATCGCAATGCATCGGCACCCTGTGAATTAAAAATAGTCCAAGGATCAATAGTATTTCCTAATGTTTTACTCATTTTTCTACCCTCACCATCGAGGACTATTCCATTAACGACCACATTATGATAAGCGTTCTGATTAAATAAAACGGTAGCAATGGCATGTAAGGTATAAAACCATCCTCTTGTCTGATCCATACCTTCAGCAATAAAATCTACAGGATAAGCTCCTCCTTTTTCAACCAAATCTTTATTTTCAAAAGGGTAATGATATTGGGCAAAGGGTGCTGCACCGGAATCATACCAGCAATCTATAACTTCGGGAGTTCTTTGCATATCACTTTTACATTTAGGGCAAGGGATGATAACTTCGTCAATCATTGGCTTGTGATAATCTTCCAATAAAACATTACCTTTAGAGAGTTGTTTTAATTCATCGTATGAACCAACAGCGATCATGTGATTACATTCCTCATTTGTACATGTCCAGATTGGTAAGGGTGTACCCCAAAATCTTTCCCTTGATACTGCCCAATCCCTAATATTATCTAAAAAGTTGCCAAAACGACCCGTTCCAATTGTTTTAGGAACCCAATTGACTTTAGCATTAGTATCTAGTAAATCTTCTCTATAGCGAGACATTTCAATGAACCATGATTCACGAGCGTAATAAAGCAATGCCCTATTACACCTCCAACAAAAGGGATAATCATGAGCATAATCACGAGTTTTTAACAATTTATTCATCTTCTTCAATTCTTCAACAATCCATTTATCCGTGTCCCAAACTCCCTTTTTCCCGATATCCTCACGATGGATTTTAAAATATTTATTTTTAAGTTCAGGAATGGAGTCGTCAAAAAATCCTTTTTCATTTATCGGTTGGATGAGCGGGAGGTCGTATTCTTGACCGATGTTATAATCATCTTCTCCAAAAGCAGGGGCAATATGAACAAAACCAGTGGAAATGTTGTCAGATATTGGTTCTGTTGATACAAAATCCCCATTAACAACGATATATCCGTTTTTTTCTGTCAAATCTTTAAAATAAGGAAATAAAGGTTCATATTTTTTATACAATAAATCAGATCCAAAGAATTCTTTCATTTTTTTGTAAGTACCTTCACCTAATACCGTGTCAAGAAGAGACGTCGCAATAATTAATTTTTCGCCCTCGAATTCAACTAAAGAATAGCGGCTATCTCCATTTGCAGCTAAAGCTACATTACTTAACAATGTCCAGGGTATCGTTGTCCAAGCAA
>DXJM01000397.1 GCA_019057355.1 Promethearchaeota archaeon
AAAAGTTGATTATGACCTTGGAATGATTAGATCTAGAGAATTGCTTAATATCTTGGAAAATCAATGTTATAATACAGACCTTTGCGTTTTAGACGGACATAAAGTAATTGAAGTAAAGAATTCATCAATTAACAAAGGAAGAGCAATTTCAAGGATTCTAACAGAAGATAAATGGGATTTTATCATGATCTTAGGAGATGATATAACAGATGAAGACATGTTCGAGATCGCTCCAGATACAGCTTATACCATAAAAGTTGGGCTTCGAAGGACAAAAGCAAGATATAATGTTATTTCTTATCATGATTCTCGAGCTATTCTGAAATCTCTATCTGATACATGAGATAATATATTGTACAAAAAGAAACTAGATAAAATTATAAATTTAAAAAAAAAAAGGTGAAATAATTATTTATTCAAAAGAAACTCATAAAAAAGATAGTTCTTACAAAATATTACCTCAGTATGCCTCAATCATAGGTTATGGAAATCTGAGTGATATTATTAAAATGGCGGGACCCCTTTATGAGAAAAGAATTACTCATATCAATTCAACTTTATATGGTGGTGGTGTTGTTGAGATACTAAATGATCTCGTTATAATGATGAATGAGCTTGGAATTGACACGGAATGGCAACAAATTAAAGGAACTCCTGACTTTTTTACCACGACCAAGATAATTCACAACGCATTGCAAGGTGCTAAAAAAGGTCTTTCTAAGAATAGAAAAAATATATATCTCGATGTAAATAGAAGAAACTCCATTTATAATCATCTAGAAGACACCGATTGCGTGATAATTCATGACCCCCAACCGTTACCGATTATTAAATATTACAATAAACGCCAGCCTTGGATATGGAGATGCCACATTGATATTACAAATAGGAATCCTCGTGTTTGGAGGTTTTTGAAGGGTTTTATTAATGATTATGATGCGATGATTGTATCCATGGATAAATACAAGCAAGTCGTAGATTTACCTCAACACATCATCCAGCCGTCCATAAATCCTTTCAATGATAAGAATAAGGAATTAAATGAAGAGGAAATAGAATATTACTTGCATAAATACAATATTGAGACCGATAAACCAATTATATCCCAGATTTCAAGGTTTGATAATTGGAAAGATCCTATCGGGGTGATAAATTCATTTAAGATGATTAAAAAGAAATTTGATTGTCGACTTGTCTTATTGGGGAACATGGCTCAAGATGATCCGGAAGGACAAGAAATATACAGTAATCTCATGTCATACGTGGAAAATGAAAATGATATAATCGTTTCAACAGCAGAAAGTAGTATCTTAGTAAATGCGCTCCAAAGATTTTCTAAAGTCGTCATTCAAAAATCAATTCGAGAAGGTTTTGCTTTAACAGTAAGCGAGGCTCTTTGGAAAGGAACACCCGTGGTGGGAGGAAATGTTGGGGGCATACCATTACAGGTTTTGGAAGGAAAAACAGGATTTTTAGTGAATAGCGTTGAAGAATGTGCTGAGAGAACCTTAAAAATCTTGAAAGACCCACAACTAGGGATAGCAATGGGAGAAGCAGGAAAAGAACATGTCAAGAATAATTTCTTGATGACAAGACAATTAGTAGATTATATCAAATTGATCAAGCAATATGTAATAAACTATAAAGTGAACTAGAACCTCGCTTTCTCAAGATATTTATATTTATTTTTTAACATTAAAACTTATAAATGACCTGTTATCAATATATGTTATGAAACGATTTTATCGTGTCCTTTTATACATTGTCTTAAGCGTTATAGCAATAATCATATTCATCTTTTCTGGGTGGAAGCCTGAAGTAATTAATCTGATAATCATTAACATAATCCTTTTCATACTAAGAAAACCATTAAAAAACTTTATGACCTATGTATTCAAGAAGCCCTTCCATCGGACAATCATGTCAGCCCTCATTGACATTTTATGGGCAGTTTTCATTTTTTGGTTTATTTCTCTTTTTTCACAGGATCTTTTCATAGCCATGATCTCATTCCTTGTTGTAACAATTTCCTTTACCTTTAAAATAATCATAAATAATATTGCTTCTGGAGCACTCATGCTCACCTTAGAACAAATTGAGATTGGAGATTTGATAGAAACGAACAATATTCAAGGAATTGTTGAAGAGATAAAACTAAACCATACAATTTTGGTTGAACTAGACGGTGTTGAGACTTTTATACCGAATAGCAATATATTTGGCTCAACTTTTACGAAATTTTCCCATAAACGATTCAAGACGTTAGACCCTCTAAAAGTTGAGGAATTAAAAAAAAACAGAAGAGAATACCGGCAATATTTGGGTCGCTTAAAAAAAATTATGAAACTCCAAAAGAAAGTTACGCGATATGTCAAACAAGTAGAAATAATAAACGTAGTGGATCTTAATTCCCTTGAAGAATCTTTATCTGTAGTGTTTGATAAATACGAGAAGATACTTGGTAGGAGACCAGAATATCTCATTGACACAATAGAATGGGGAAGGGTGAAAATTAAATTATATCTCATATCTGAATTTTCTCAAGATGTTGTAAATAATCTTGACTCATTTTTACGAGATGTGGTTTTTCAATTATATTCAAAGGAAATTTACGATGGATGGATAGAATATAATGATGAATATGAGAAAATAACACTACCATACGAGGAGGATTTGGAATAATGGCCCTATTTAATACGGATCTTGAAGCCATAATCATTATATCTATTATTGCCGCTATTTTATACCTGATAAATAAGTTCATATCTAGTTTCCTTTCACGTATAAAAAAAATATCAAACAAGAAAAAAAATTTATTAAATTTTGGTATAAGAATTGGTTCGATAATATTAGTGGTGTACCTAGTAATTGAGGGCTTTCCTTCATTTAAGTCAATACCTCCTCAATATACAGCAATACTTACAAGTTCTATAAGTACAGCTATAGCTTTCGTTTCTAGCGAAATTTTTTCAAATTTTATGGCAGGTTTATTATTAATAATAATTGATCCCTTTGATTTAGGAGATATCGTCAAAATTGGTAATAAAAAAGGAGTTGTAATTTCATTTACACTTTCAAGGATTATTCTCGAAACCTACGACCGAATTACAATTGATATAGCTAATAAACAAGTAGTTTCATCGAATATTATAAATTATACCAAGAAATTAAAAGATGTTAAAAATTTCCATGAATTTGAAAAAAAACTTAATTTTCCACAATATAAGGGTGAGGCTCATTTAGGAGGAGTTCTATTTGTTGATGAAAAAGAGAATGAAAAAGAATTGAAAGAACTCTATGAAAAACTGATTGAAGGTAAAAAAGAGTTAATCTATAATTTTACATTTAATATGCGTTATCCTTATAACCGATTACGTATAAAAATCCATCAAACGGATAATTTATGCGTTAAATATAAGGAAAAATTTGGTTTCAAACCCAGGTTTCATATCATTAATTTTGGTAATGAAATTCATATAAAATTCCGCTTGATAGCTTTAAATACAAAATCTATAATGGAGTATCTACCAGAATTTGCAAAGGAAATTTTTAAAATCATTAAATCTTAAGAAAAAAGAAAAAAGAACCATAAATGCAATAGAAGTTAAAATAATAATTACTATTTGTTGTTTTTATTATAAATTCAATAATTGGATATAAGTATGGGAAAGCTTAAAATTGTTCTTATTGGTGCAGGTTCTTTACAATTCGGTATAGGTACGGTTGGAGATATCATTCAAAGTGAAGTATTGAAAGGGTGTAGAATCTGCTTACATGATATCAATAGAGAAACGCTCGATTTAGTTGCACAAGCTTGTAAAACAACTATCGAGGAGAAAAGACTTGACTTTATTTTAGAGTCTACAACCAATAGACTTGAGGCATTCGATAAGGCTAATTATATCATCAATTCATTGGAAGTAACTCCTCGATTCGAACTATGGGACCAGGATTATGAAATCCCAAGAAAATATGGAAATAAACAAATCATGGGTGAAAATGGAGGTCCGGGAGGTCTTTTCCATTCCCTGCGCGTCATACCTCCAATCCTTGAAGCATGCGAAGATATTGTGAATATTTGCCCTGATGCATTATTTATAAATTATTCTAATCCTTTAAGCAGGATTTGCCTTGCTATCAAGAGAAAATTTCCTTCCCTTAAATTTGTGGGATTATGCCATGAATTTCACTTGTCAAAAGGAATTTATCAAAAACTTCTCAATACTCCCTTATCTAATCTTGAAATTATTGCCGGAGGGTTAAATCATTTTGGGGTTGTACTCAAAATGAAATATCTCGAATCTGGAAAGGATGCTTACCCTGACTTCCGAGAAAAGCTTAATGGTTACTTAAAAGTAATAAAAGAAAAACGATTAGGAGATATGGACTTAATTTCATATATTTTTGAGAGATATGGTTATTTTCCTTACACCTCTGATTCACATTATGGAGAATACATCCATTGGGCATGGGATAAAGCAAATATTGAAGGTGTAAATAGTTTTAAGAATGGTTATAAGAAATATATCACGAATACGGGAAAAAAAATTAAACGCTTGATTTTAAAAGGTAAAGGTTCTCAACTCGTAAAACCAGATGGAGAAAGAGCAATCCCCATCATTGAAGGAATTCTTACAGATGCACAGTACATCGAACCTTCTGTGAATTTACCGAATGATGATGTCATAACAAACCTACCTAAAGATTTAGTCGTAGAATGCCCTGCGATTGTCAATAAAAAAGGACTCACGTCCATAAAACTAGGAGATTATCCAAAAGGGTTAGCAGCACTGTTGAGGAATCAAGCCTCTGTCCAAGATCTTGTTGTTGAAGCGACCCTCACGGGATCAAGAGAAGTTGCCTTGCAAGCGCTCCTCGCTGATCCAACAGTTAATAGTGCCACTCAAGCAGAGAGCATTTTAGAAGAAATGCTAGATGCTCAAAAAAGATATATTCATCTCAAATAATGTAAATCAAAATATTTAATTGGTGGCTCAAAATTTTGTTCCAACGCCAGTCATCTTAAAATTTAAAAGCGCATCTCCTTCTTTTCCAAATCTC
>DXJM01000398.1 GCA_019057355.1 Promethearchaeota archaeon
AATGCATGACATTTTCAAAAAAATTAAAAAAATTTGTTAACTTGTAAACTTAAGAATTATTTAAAAAGAAATAAGAAATATAAGAAAATTGAAAATCAACATTAAAACAATAAAAATTATATTAGAAAAACATTAACCTTATCTATAAGTATCGAAATTATGAAATTCTCCCATGACAAATAATGATAACAAGGGAAGTCTATTAGGAGAACTGAAAGCATGTTCGAACTGTAATAATGCTTTTATGGCGAAACCCGGAGAAACAGTGTGTTCAAATTGTATCGCATTAGAAAAGAGAAAGAAAGAACTTTCACGGGGAGTAAACGAATGGAAAGAAGAGTTAGAGGGGTCTATTAAGGAAATGAAGCATCAAATAGAGCAGATTCAATCTAAGAAAGAAATGTTTTTACAAAGAATCAAAAATAGATCATCTTTAGTGAAGGAATCAATAGAACTACTAAAAAAAATTGATGAAACTCAAGATGAAAAATATATTGATGAATATAAAGCTCTCTTTGAGAAAATGAAAAATCAGAATGAATGAAAGTTAAGTTAAGTTCATTGTTTTCTGAACATAAAAGCTATATTCATAATTTTATTAAGTCTTTGATACTTTGCGTCAATTTTCATGATCTTCGATCCAAACCATACGAAAATAGACCATAATAACCGAAAAGGCAAGTTCAATTCATATTTATTCCTCAAATTTACGAGTGCATCTTCAATTTTCGCAGGATTTAATGATTGAACATCAGAAATCCTCATTAACTGGCCATATATCCCAAAAACCTCTATAACTTTCATGTTATTTTTAATGAAAAGGCGTACAATTTGACGGACTTCATAGCGTCTATAATGCCCAATTAACGTATCCTGCAATGTAAAATATTCCATCCGGTGAGGTACGGTGATTAGTATAATGCCGCCTTCTTTTGTGATCCTATTTATTTCTGAAATTGCCATCTCATCGTTTTTAACATGTTCTAATATTGAAATAGCGCTTACAAAATCAAAAGAACCATTTCTATATGGTAATTTGCTGAGATCACTACATACAGGGTGCCAATGTTCATTTAACTTGTATTGTTTTAGAGGTAAATCAGCTAGATCTAAATAGGATTTATTAACTATATTATCTAAAAAATAAAGGATTGAATTACCGGAACATCCTAAATCAATACCATTTAAGAAAGTTCCCATGTTAATTATTCTTTTTATAAGAAGGTCGAATTTACAGCGAATTCCAGGAGATAAGTAATATTCTGAAATTTTTCTATCTGAGAAATTTCTATGAGCATCATAGAATTGTTTTAAATTGTTCTTCAATTATAAAAAGCTCATTTCTGATTATTATAATGTTTTCCTAAGTATTAAATATTGAATAAAAATAAAAAAATGTCGTTAAAATATTTTGAATTTTATAGGTTTAATTTTTTGTTAAAGCTCTTCCTATTATAAAACCAAATAGGCAGATTAGCAACGAGATAATACATATTATATAGAATATTAAAATCCCATCTACCCCTAAAAACATATTTACTATGAGAGTTTTTATGCCCCACATTATTAATCCGCCAACAATTACGAAAAGTATGTCAGCAATTGCATTAGCTAAACTATCGCGACGGTGTTCGAATTTTAGCCCTATCGAAACGAAGAGCGTATTTTCTATTATTTCCCACCCAATTGCAGTAATGATTGTTAATACAATCGAAAACCAAAATGGGACAATATTTACAATAGCCTGGTTTATCATGCTCGGAATGAGATTAATTAATGACCAGAGTAAAAAAACACCCACACCCATACCTAAATGACCCCAGCTAAAATAGTCTAATGGTTTTCGACCTGTTTCTTCCCTTGATGTAGCAATCATGTTTTATTTCACATTTTTTTTTATTCTTCTTATTTCTTTTTTATCTTGTAATATTTTAGAATTATAAAGTGATCCATTTATATAAATCTAAGTATGTGTAGCTCTTTTTCATTTTTATTAGACTTGATAATAGTCAATAAGAAAATTATGAATTCTTGTTTTTTTTGAAAGCGGAATTTCTTTTTTTAAAATATATATAAATTCCGGAAATTGGTCTTTAGGTATTTCAAATAACATTGGAAGGTAATTTTTATCATTTTTGGTGAATTTGAAAGCAACTTGGTACGATTCTTCTAATTCTTCGGTAGATACCACGTGAATACTTGTGAGATTCACCAGCACCAAGTCTCGATTTATCAACAAATCATTGTAGTTTGTTATTGGATTTTTTATATAATCAATATTAAATACATTATAAGATTTTTGCATTATTCGCTTGTTGGTTATGACTATTATTTCCTTGTATCTTATTGCCTTATTCAGAGTTGTCTTTAAATTGTTAATTATCTCATAATATTTCTTTATTCCTGGAATGATTAGGGTAATTGCAAATATAATAAAACTAATTAAAGGAAATAAAATTAATGATATGATCAATGCTAATGTTTCTTGAAAGAACATGTAAAATAACATATTAAAAACGATACTTAAAATAGTGGATAAAATTATTCCAATTAGAACTTCTAATATTGGAATTTTCACGATATTCTTTATTTCAGTAAATGTCCAAAGAATTTCTTCATCTTTTAATAAAAATTCTTCAATTCCTTTCATAACTGAACAATAGATTTTTTTATTTATAAAAAGAAAAATCACTCCTGAGATGGTACAAATAATAGTGACAATTAAAAGCTTTAATTAATAACTATTAAAAATTATTTAATTTTTCCCACTATTTATGCCTTATAATATTTTTGGTATAAGATTAGAATATTCCTTGATATCAATGATTTAGTTTCTTTATAGTATTATATTTATTTCTATGTTAAAAGATTTATGTTTTTTATCGGAAAAAAAGGGATTAGACATGTTTAAATAAAATTTAATTTATAACTACATAGATTTTCAATAAAATAGCGTCAATTTTCTAAGGATAGCTAGGTTTCTTGATTTTAATATGCTTTCTCCATTATGAACGTCTTAATAAAAAGATACATTTCTTAGATCTTTTGTCTATTTTTTTTTTATCTATTTCCAAAATGGGACAATGGTTTTTAACGAAAATAAATTTTATCATGGGAAATTTAAGAAAAAATTTTTTTTTATATTAAAATCTTGCGTTTTTTTTACTCATATCTTTATAAGCAAGATGAATGCTAAAAATCTAATAATAATTTACGCGATAAATGAGATTAAAGAGCAATTTAACAGAATAATTAAACAGAGAATCCATGAAATCGCCGAAAGATTTATATTTTTGTGTTGTTATTATAGAATGTGACGAATTGTTGATCGTCACTAATGTAGTGGAATGTTTGTTTTTAGCCATAATTTTATTCCTCCACAAAGCTTATAATAATAAGCATTCCATTACTCTTTTTTTTAATTTTTTGATATTATAATCTTTTTAAATAGTGCCATAGATTCTATATTTATTTACGTGGATAAGCCAATTATTAAAATATCAGTCTATAAAGTATTGGATGATATATATTACTTTATTAGCAAGCTTTTCTGGTAAATTTTAAATTATAAGAATAATAGACCAAATTTCCTTGTAAAATGAGACTGGATTAATTATTTTATTTATTTTTAATGAAACATCATAATAAGGATATCTTTTTTTTATCAAGATGTATACTTTTAATAATATCCTATAAAGGAACATTTAAGGTTTTTTTATAATCTTTTTAGCAATTCTGGATTGCAAAATATAAATCAAAAAAAGAATGTTCGGATTCATCTCAAAATAATCAATGAGTGATTCTAAACATTGTTAAATATTATTCTAGGTATTAAAATTTATCTCTTCTCTTCATATAAAGAAGGTAAAAACTTAGGAAATTCTCCAATTTCTTCAATATTATGTGTACGTAGAGCACTAATAAACCATTTGGGAACTTTTGCGGGTAATCTAAAGGTTGTGCGTAATCGAGTTCCATTTTCAATTGATTCATATTCATGCAAGATCCAACTGAGAGGTTCATTTTTACTGTCTAGAATGCTTGCTGCTAATGTATGGCTGTAAATTGCTTTTATAGGATGTGTCTCGGGGTCTTCCCACCGAATTCTTAACATGGTCGGGATCTTAACAATTTCAATTACACGTTGTGTAGTACCAACGTGTCCATTTTCGGGAGTTATTTCCCATTCAAAGGATACATGATCATCTGAATGCCATAATTTATAGCGCTCCGTGTTATTTATATTATCCCACCACCAATCGATCTGTTCGGGAGTTACCCCAATTAACTCGTGGTCGACAACCAAATCTATAGTTTCAGATTGTGATCTCCTAGCAATTTCTTCCATTACTTGGAATGCCATTTTACTCATTTCTTCAATCTTTTCTAATTCAAAATTCATTATTTTTTCTCAACTCTCCTTTATAT
>DXJM01000399.1 GCA_019057355.1 Promethearchaeota archaeon
TTGTAAAATATTTATAAATTCTTGGCTAAAATCATGTAAATATTGAAGGGCTTTAATACCTTTTATGGTAATAAAATAAGGACCTTTTTCTTTTTCTTGCGTTACATAATCGGCTTCAATTAGCTTGTCTAAATGAAAATGAAAATGACCTCCCCTGAGGTTTAATTCTCTTTCAAGTTGAGCATAATAGGTGCTACCCTTACTAAGGATCTTTAAAATTTTTAACCGGATTTCGCTAGAAAGGGGTGCTATCAATTTAGATTCTTCTTTTTCGTGCCCTTCTTTAGTATTAATTTCATTTATTTTACTAAATACTTTCTCTGAGTGATTTAAGAGCTTATTAGAATTAGAATCAATTAGATTTTTTATTGAATCAAATATTTGAAAGGCCTTATCTATGCAACGGTTGTTAGGGCACTTTCCGTTCTCTTTATAGTTTACAATACTCGAGTAATAAGAATCAAGTATTTTTTTTGCAGAATTTGCTCCCTTCCTTGCATATGTCTTGAGGATTTTGAAAAGAGCTTTCTCAATTAAGGTCGTACAAGGATCTAAAAGAGAACAATTCATGGGTCTTTCATCAATAAATAAATTCAAGTTTGATTCTGCAAGATCAGTTAGATCACCAAATCCAATATTTTCTAATTTACTTTTTGAAAGTAGTTCAAATTCATTTTTCATGTAAAGAACTATATCCTGTAGCGCTGTAATTCTTGCATTCAATCCATCAAATTTCTCATTAAATTTTAAAAAAATTTCATCAGAATTATTCATTGTCTAAATATTACACGCAATAGTTTATTGCATTTTTTTTTTAATATAAAATATGATAGTTCACACCACTATATAAATATAGAGCAAATCAGCAAGTTTTATATAGCATTTATTATTTACACAATTTAGTCTTTAACATTTTCAATTAATTCTCTGGATATTCTATAATAAGTAATGTTAATCAATGAAAAACTTGTGGATGGGATTTATCTCGTTGAATCTGACACCAAATTCATCTGGAAATGTAATGGTATTTTCAGAAATAATTTAGAATTATTTAATATTCCTACTATATGAAGATTGTTAGAGACATTATATTTTATTCAACCAAAATAACAATAATTTAATGAGGTAATAAAATGTCTGAAAAAATCTGGTATAAAGTCGCTAGGGCGGTAATAAAAGCAGGAAACATGCCTTTTCCCGCCAGTGAAACTTTAATTGAATTATTACGGTCCATCATTACTGAAGAACAGGCAGACTTTATCATTAAAGTATTTCAAAGAAAACCAAACATGAATGGTGAAGAATTAAACCAAAAAACGGATTTAAAGGGCGAAGATCTTGCAAGAATGCTCCATGATTTACAGCATATTGGAATTATCGTGGGTTCTCAAAGTAAAACAACAGGTATAACGGTATATCGTCTTCAACCTCCTTTTCCTGGAATGTTTGAATTTCAACTTATGCGCCCGGGAGAATCTGATAAGGAAAAGAATTTAGCAAAACTCTTTGATAAATTATTTGGAGAAATAGCAAGTGCAACAGGAAAAAATTATGATCAACTCATTCCACAGTTTAAGAATTTTCCTCCGATAACAAGAGTCGTTCCCGTGGAAGAAGAAGTCGAACCAGGGGAAGATATCATCCTTTCAAAAGAAGATGTAAAGGAATTAATTGAAAAATATGATGATATTGCCTTAGGTCTTTGTTATTGCAGGCACGAGAAAGACCTGATCAATGACCCGTGCAAACATGATGCTCCAAGAAATAATTGTTTGATGCTTGGAAAAACCGCTAAATTTTGCATAGAATATGATTTTGGCAAGAGAATTACAAAAGAACAAGCCTTGAGGGTCTTGAGAGAAGCTGAAGATTTTGGATTAGTACACAAAGCATTTCACATCCATCAAAATCCTGAACGTGAGTTAGAGGCAATATGTAATTGCTGCAATTGTTGTTGCGGGATATTCCAGCTCTATTATCGTGGAGCGATGCCTTTTCATACCCTGACATCCTATATTGCTCTAGTTGATGAAGATCAATGCGTGGGATGTGAGACTTGTATTGAAAAATGTCCAATGAAGGCTATTGAACTATCTAATGACAATAAAGCAGAAATAAATGAAAATACATGCATTGGGTGTGGGATATGTGCTCATTTTTGTCCTCAAGACCCAAAAGCAATCACATTAAAAAGAACAGGTTTCCGAAATGTATTTGTTCCACCACCAAGAATAAAAATTACCCCTTGAAAACTCAATTTTTTTTTCATTATTTTTTATAGAACGTATAAACACTCATGATCAATATCCATAGCATGAGAGAGATTGTAGCAAACCATTCAATATATGAATGCCAAGAAAAAAGAAATGCTAATTGCATTCCTGCTACAATATATCCAATTACAGCTAAGGTGCTATGAAATTTATCTTTTTTCTTGATCATTAAATTGCTATAGATAAAACAATAAATTGCCACACCTGAAAACATGATAATTGCACAAAAACACTGCAAGATGAATGGGATATCATTTAACCTGACTGAAAGAGATAAATTTAGTCCTACCAACGTGAGACAGATACTTGCTATGATGTTCCATGTAAAAGCCACCTTAATCCATTTAATTTTTCCAATTTCTTGGTAAAAAAAGCGCCTTAAATAAAAGATGAATGGTATGTTCGTTAGACCGGAAATAATCATTCCCGCATTAAAGAAGATATTTAAACGACTCATCTAAGGTGTTCCCAAGTGGCTGACCATGTCTTTAAAAATGTTATAATCTGGATAATGCATTAATGGAATGATAATACCTAATAAACCAATAGTCACTGCCATAATTCCAAAGATACCTCCAGGCATCACATCAAAAAGATTTTCAAAAAATCCATTTATTTTTGGTAAAAATTGCATGGTAAACAAAAGAAATTGTTATAGAATGATAAAATATCATTAATAAAAAAAAATAAACTTATTTATTTCCTCTCAGAAATCTAAAAGTAAATAAAAAAAGACAATTTTGATGATAATCAGAATAAAAATAATTCAATAATAAGAATTTGGGCAATTTTATGAATGAATGAAGAATTATAAATCCTTTCAACCTTTTTCGTTCATGAAATCTTTCTACCCGCTTTTTTTTATATTTCACCTCTTTTCTCATACGATCGAGCGCGTAAAAGAGCTTAAATATTTATAACTCGGTATTTATCATGTATTTAAAACGAATTCGCCAAATTAAAATTGATTTATCGAGCAAAACGTGTTTAAACGATAATCCATTAGTCTTTATCATGATTGGAAGAAAAAAGAAATCCTATAAAACGCTCTGGCGTTCAATAGAAGCTTTAACCGAAAGTGGAGTGCGAATCCCGCTAGGAAAGGTTCAGGTTCGATGTCCCTGCTGTGGAAGCTTCCAAATAGGCGAATATGGAACGCATGCCCGAAAAGAGTCGCGGGTAGAAACCTTTCAATGCAAGAATCCTCGTTGCAAGCACCTTCAGGGACACACCACACCAAAACAATTTGTTCTAACCTCTTCAGCCCAATTTAAGGAGCTAATTGCTGAAAAGTTGGCGTCATTTTTTGAAGACCTCGTGCTTGACGGAGCAAAACAAAAGACCCTGGCAAAAAAATACGGCATTTCCGAAGCGCAGGTATCTGCTCTCCGAACCGAGTTAGAACGGACACTTGACGGATTGGAGTCTTTAGAATGCCTCGTTGAATCGTTACAACCAGACAGAGCGATTGCGATCGACGAAACCTTCCTTAAAATCGAAAGAAAATCCATCTACGTGATACTTGCCACGGGATATCGGACGCACAATGTCCTGGGACTTAAAGTATCGGAAACACGGTCAGAATCTGACCTTCGGGAAGTATTCGACGAGGCGGATCGCAACACTACCCTGCCTCTTTCTGTCATCACTTCTGATGCACTGAACGCCACACAAGCAATGGTTAAGAACCTGAACCGGGAGATCGTTCAAGTCATTCACCCACATAAAAGACCGTTCAAGCGAGTCATCATCAGGCATTATCGCTACGAGGGGACCGATAGAATCACGACTACGATTGGTCTGAAAGCAGACTTTTTCATGAAACGAAGGAAACGACAATTTAGACATCTGGAAAGCAGGATTGACTTACTCCCCAAAAAGAAAAGGAAGCGAGGGCGGCCAAAAGGAAGTAAGAACAAGAAGGAAAAACCTCCGCACATCTCGAAAAAAAAGCGTGGTCGAAAAGGGCTTTTGACGGTGTTCAATAAAGGAACGATTAGTTACGCAGCGATCGATCCGTATAGAGACACGTTGAAAGTAGGAAAAAAGACGTCCAGCTCGGTGGCTGCCGCGCTGAACGAGACATTAAAGTTATTCAGCCTAATGTCAATTCAAAATAATCTTGCGGAACATAAAAATTCTCTCCTCCGAAGCGCATTGCGATTATCGGGCCCGAAAACCATTAATTCCGTCGAGAGGCGCATTAGGGCGTTGTTTAAAATTCGCAACAATCCCGAGCTCTTGAATGAAATCGTGATATCTCGGAATATTCAAGGTGACTTCCTTATAAATAATATTTCGCTTCCTTATTACGCCACATTAATTGAAAGGGGGGTAATTGTGTAAGATAATAAAAAAAGAGGTAATATTATAATTGATCATTCATCTATAAAATTACCCCAATAATAAGAATTTTAATTTCCTGAATTTTATCAATCACTCCATCAAAAAGAGGAAGAAAGATCAGAATTAAACTTTAAAAGATCACTAGTTCTTTTTTTCAAATATCCTCTGATTTTTAAGATGTTCCCAAATTCTTAATATTTTTTATGCAATAGAAATGAACTCATAATTATTATCCATACTATGATTGAAAAATTTGCCAACCATTCAATAAATGGTTGCCACGTTATAAGAAACATTATTTCTATCCCCGCGACGACAAACCCAAATATAGCATAATATTTAGGAAATTTATGATTATTTGTTACGATGATACAACTATAAACTATACAATAAACCGCTGCTCCTAAAAAACATATAACCGCAAAAAAACCATGCAATAAGAAAGGAAAGTCATCAACATCACGAGAAAGAGATAGACTTACTCCTATTATAATTAGAGAAGTACTTGATATAATATTTGATATAACAGCAACTCTGATCCACTCACTCTCTCCATATTCTTTTTTAAAAACACGCCCTAAATAAATATTAAATGGAATGGCTACTATTCCACAAAAAATCACGCCTATATTAAAAAAGATCATACCCGGATTTAACCATGAAGTTCCAAGATGGCTTATCATGTGTTCAAAGATATTATATCCTCCAGGATAATATAGAGCTGCTAAAAAATCCCCTGTCAAGCCAATTATCATTGATGTAATTCCGAATAATCCTCCAGGTATTATCCTATAGAATGAATCAAGAGATTTATCAATTTTTTGTTTAAGTTGCATTGAATTAATTTTGGTATTACTTAATTTTAGTGATATAATATAAAAAATAAAAAAAAA
>DXJM01000400.1 GCA_019057355.1 Promethearchaeota archaeon
GTTCAAATGATTAAAGGTCATTGGTCTTTCCCAAAAGGTCATATTAAGCAGGGTGAAACTGAAGAGCAAGCGACATTAAGAGAAATAAAGGAAGAAACCAATTTAGATGTGGAAATTATTGATGGATTTAAAGAAAGTATTTCATATATGTCAAAAACTAATACAACGAAAATTATAACATATTTTTTAACCAAACCTAAATCTTTAATAATCAAAAGGCAAAAGAAAGAAATCAAATCTGTTCGTTGGTTTAAATATGAAAATGCATTTGATATATTAACTTATGAGAATGACAAGGAACTCCTTAAAAAAGCCAAATTCCAAATAAATAATCCTCAAGGGAATTAAGGAAGAAAAATATAGTTAACATAAATAAAGGTGAGGTTTTGCATATAGCTATAGAAGGTATTGATGGTGTAGGTAAAAGTACAATTGCTAAGCAATTAGCAAAACAATTGAATTTTAAATTTGTTGAAAAGCCGCTTAAATATTTATTTGATCAAGAAGGGGAAGATAAGCATTACATTAGAATACGAGACTATGTAAATAAGCAACCCAATAAGTTATTTACATCATGGTTCTATGGATTAGGTAATATCTTCTTATACAATTATTTTAAAAATGAAAATATTGTTACTGATCGTCATCTAGTATCAAATTATTGTTGGAGTGGAGCAAGAGAGAGTGAAAATGTTTTTGATCTATTAGTGGATGAATTAGGAAATCCAGACTATACATTCCTAATATATGCTTCTCCTGAGATCATATCTAATCGGATTAAAAAAAGAGATTTGAATGACCCAGATATAAAAAAAATGGAATTAATCCCTGAATTATATCCAAAAATGGAAGGATTTTTAAAGAAACATAAGATGAATTATCTTTTCATTGATACTACTAATCTTGATGTTAATCAAATTACCAAAATTATAATTGATTCTTTAACGGAAAAGGGACTTTTAAAATGAAGGATGACCAAATAATTAGAGATACATTATTTATTGACATGAAATATATCATTTTTTATCGAAAATTAGGTTATATTGAAGTAAAACCAGATGTCTTTGCTTTTAATTATAATGATATAACAATAACAATAGAATCAGAAAAAAAATTGTTCCATATTAAAAATAAATCGTATAAATTGAAAGAATATAAAGATTTTGTTCTATTGGAATGCATAGACCGGTTATTAAAAAAAGGATATGGAACAGATAATATTTTAATTTATCATAATAATTTTCACTTAAGTATTGTAAAAGAAAATCAAGTTCTTTTTAATATCTTAGTTTCTGGATGGGATGATTATCAAAACTTAGTGAAATCTTATAAGCATAAATCTGAGGATATTGTTGCTTTATATACCTCTCAATTGAGTGGAGGGCTTGTTGATTTTATTTCAACAATATATGGACAGAATAAAGTATATAATAAAGGCATATTTGAAAAGGATGCGGGGATATTTGAAATTATATTGACTTTTGAGCATTCTACTAATAGATATAATGAAGAGTATGAAGTAAATGAGGATATATTAAAAAAATATCTTGGTTGTCAAAAAGTGGTCAAAATTCCTTATGGAATTAAGCGAATAGATACAGGTGCATTTTGGAATGCTCTTTATTTAGAGAGAGTTTTTTTACCTGAGACAGTTACTTGTATTGCAGGAGATTCTTTTATTTATTGTAAAAATCTAAAAGAAATCAACATACCTAGTAAAGTTGATGAAATCGGGGATGATCCATTTGCTGGATGTGATAATCTCTCAATTGTAAATCATAGTCCAAACTTCATCATTGAAGATGATGTTTTGTTTGATAGAGATAAAACCATATTGATTCATTATTTCCCGCAAAACCCAAGGAAAGAATATATAATTCCTGAGTCGGTAGAGTGGATTGGTAAGCATAGTTTTTATAAATGCAAAAATTTAGAAGAGGTTACTATTTCAAAAAATGTAAGATTTATGGGTAATAACGTTTTTTCGGATTGTTCAAATATCAGTTTAAAAAATCAAAGTCCATACTTTGTTTATGAAAAAGGTGGGCTTTATAACAAAGAAAAGACCGAGATTTTTCACTATTCTATGGGCATGAATAATAGTATTTTTAAAATCGCAAAAGGTGTAAGAAAAATAGGAAGAAATTGCTTTTGGAATTGTAGAAAATTAGAGAAAATTATTATACCCCAGAGCATGAGGGAAATAGGGTATAATCCTTTTGCTTCCTGTGTTAATTTAGAATTTGAAAATTATTCTGATAAATTTTCAATAAAAAGTGGATTATTACTAGATCGTGATGAAAAACAGTTAATATGCTGCACAAGCAAGGTAGCTGAAGAGGATGTAAGATTACCCTTAACTCTTATTAACATAGGAAGAAACTCTTTCACTGGTTGTGAAAGCTTAAAAGAATTGAATATATCTGATGGAGTTCAGCAAATTAGTAGAGGTGCCTTTAGTGGATGCATCAATCTTGAGAAGATAAAAATCCCTAAAACTATTAAGAGAATTGAGGGATGGGCTTTTAATGGTTGTAAAATGATGAAAGAAATAAAAATATTTAAAAGTACAAAATTGGCTTCAAATACACTATATAATTGCGATGCTGAGGTGATCTTTCTTGATTAAGAAATTAAGGATATTACATATTGGAGGGAACTTGAGAATAAATGGTATTAGTATGTTTATCAATAATTTATTCGAGAGTTTGGACAGTACTAAATTTGAGATTAATGTCGTCAATACAGCTAGAAATGATGGATATTACAGACAAAAATTTGAATCTTATGGCGGTAAAACTTACAATATAAGTACTAAGGGAATAATTTTATTCCGACCATTACAGCAAGCCAAAAAACTCAAAAAAATACTAATAGAGGAAGGACCTTTTCATATTGTTCATTCCCATTATTTTTCAAATAATGGGCTCTATTTAAAAATGGCATACGATGCTAGGGTGCCTACGAGAATTTCACATTGCCATCAGTCTAATACAAAAATTAAATTTTTCAAAAAAATTGCAGTTATATTTTCTCGGAAATTGATTAGCAAATATTCCACTCATAGATTGGGATGTTCAAAAGACGCATGTTCTTTTTTATATAGAAAAAGTCCATCTCAGATATTATATTACGGTATCGATTACAATAAATTTAAAATAAATGAACTTGATAAAAATCAGATCTATCAGAAGTTAGGATTTTCTGAGGATAAAAAATACATAGTATTTATTGGCAGATTTGCTAAACAAAAAAATCCGATTTTTTTATTAAATGTATTTCAAAAAATTGCCGAAAATAATCCTATTATTGATTTAATTGTTGTCGGAAATGGTCCATTGGAAAAAAAAATAATAACCCATATTGATTATATTGGATTAAAAGATAGAGTTCATATTTTAAACCCTGATGTAAAAGTAAAAGAAATCTATCTGATTGCAGAATGTCTCATGTTACCCTCATTATGGGAGGGATTACCATTTGTTTTGATTGAAGCTCAAGCGATGGGTATTAGATGCTTTGTATCTACCTACATTACTCTAGAAGCAAACATCGGTCTTTGCACGTATTTGCCTCTCGACGAAGATATCTGGGTTGAAAATATATGGCAATACCTTTCTCAAGAACATAAACACATTCCGATTTATGATGGATCTTTTGATTTGAAGAAAATGAATCAAAATATCAGTAAAATATATAACGATACATTAGCAGAACTGTATTGCGATATAGCAAAGGAACTTTCATTGGGGAGTATAAATTATAAGAATAATGGGATTAAAAGTTTAGAATATTATAAAAAAGCTCATAGACTTGGAAATTCAAGGGGAACTTTTGGGTATGCGCTTGCATATTTTGAGGGCCATTCTATTGATAGAGACAGAAAAAAAGCTAAAGAGTTAGTTGCTCCAATCATCGACGATGTTCGAGAAAAAGCCGAAAAGGGTAATGCAGAGTATCAGGTTATTTATGGAGATATGTTCTCATTTGGATTGGGAAAACTCGTGGACTATGAAGAAGCTTTTTTTTGGTATAAAAAGGCTGCAAAAAGAAATAACCTCGAAGCACTATGTGATTTGGGTTATTGCTATTTAGTAGGTCAAGGTGTGGAGAAAAATCACCGATTATCTTTTAAATTTTGGTTGAAATCGGCAAAAAAAGGTTATGCTCATTCTTGTCGTGATGTTGGACAAAATTATTTAAAGGGAATAGGTGTTAAAAAAAACTATAAAAAAGCAGTTCATTGGTTTAGAAATGCGTCCGAATACAATTATTCTCACGGGACCAGTGATTTAGCTTACTGTTATTTAAAAGGTTATGGAGTTAAGAAAGATTTTAAAATGGCAAAAAAATATTTTAAATTAGCTATTGAACAGGATTATGATAGAGGAATAAGAGCAATAATGAGTGCAAAAATAAAATTGACAAAATTTTTAGAGGAAGAAATTATTGAGATTGACAATTCTGAAGAACTCATAATGAATGGGAATGAAAAATTACATAAAGGAATATTATTTATAAATAGTCAAATAAAAACCATTGATTTTCAATCCTTTTATATTTCAAATAAATTAGAAAAGATATTAGTAGATAATGATAATCAATATTATTCATGTATGGATGGAGTTTTATTTACTAAGGACAAAAAAGTGTTACTTAAATATCCTATTGGCCGAAAAACAGAAGAATATTATCTCCCAAGCTCTGTGGTTGAAATTGGAGACTATGCTTTTCAAAATGCTCGATACCTAAAATCTGTTGTTTTCAATAAAAGATTGAAAATCATTGGTGATAGCACATTTGATGATTGTAAAAGTCTAGAATCTATTAAGTTTAATGATTTTTTACGAGAGATTGGAAATTGGGCTTTTCATGGTTGTGACAAAATCAAGCTTTTAAATATACATCAGAATTTAGAAATTATTGGTGAATACGCTTTTTGTTCTTGTGAGAATTTGGAATATATAAATGTGGATCATAAAAATCCTTTCTATAAAGGAATAGATGGTAATTTATATACTAAAGATGGGAAAATCTTATTGCAATATGCTATTGCAAAATTAGATGAAATTTTCAACCTTCCGAGTTCAGTTGAAATTATTTCCTTTAGAGCCATTTCTGATGCGTATCATTTAGAAAAAGTTTTTCTGAATAATGTAAAGACTATAAAAGAAAAAGCTTTTTATTATGACACAAATCTAAAAGAAATTCATCTTAAAACTGTTCCAAATTTTCAAGGCAATCAAATTTTTGATTGTACCCATCCTGAGCTAAAACTAATAATTAACCATAATCATATATTAGAATATAGAAATGATCGTTCTAACTGCTGATATCCATGGTATAATGAATTTTGAGAATATTAAGAAATCTGGTATATTAAAGAATCTCAGAATTAATGATTATTTTATTGTATGTGGAGATTTTGGAATTATTTGGGATGATTCCAATCCATATAAAGAACTATTAGGATGGTTTGATTCTCAAGTTTTTTACACCCTTTTTATTGACGGCAATCATGAGAATTTCACTCTTTTAAATAAATATCCTGTTACTAAATGGAAAGGAGGTAAAATCCATCAAATTAGCCCAAAAATTATCCATTTAATGAGAGGTCAAGTCTTTGAAATAGAGAAAAAAAGTTTTTTCACTTTTGGAGGCGCCTTTTCCATCAAAAGGATAACTGGAACATCACCTATATATACTTGGCAACAAGAAATGCCTAACCCATATGAATATAAAGAAGGTTTAAAAAACTTAAAACTTAACAATTATAAAGTAGATTATATTCTTACTCATACAGCACCCAAAAAATGGTTAAATGATATTAATGAAATAGAGAATAAATATGAGAGAAAATTAAATCAATATCTTGATGAAATTGAGGAAAAAATAAATTATAAGCATTGGTACTTTGGTCATTTTCACAAGGACATAAGTAAGAACAAATATACCGTTCTATATAAAGAAATGGCTCATTTAAATGGTGATTAACATAGATTGCTATAATTATATTAAACATCTTAATCTTGCAGAGTATTTTAATACCAAAAAGTATAGCAATAGTAATTTTGCATATGATTATAACGAAGTTCAAGTATTGTTTTATTCTAAAAAGAATTATTATATTTTCTTAGTTGGTAATACGGGAATAGGAAAGAGCAATTTCTTAGGAATTTTAATAAAAGATTTATTGAAATCGGGAAAGAGTCCGATGGATTTATTATTATTAGATTATAATTTACCTATATTATTTAATA
>DXJM01000401.1 GCA_019057355.1 Promethearchaeota archaeon
AATACTATTGGTTAAACAAATTTAAATATAGAATATCTATAATATTTTTAACCAATAGTATTCTTTTTTGGTGATTATGAATGGGAGACTTTACTATAAGAATATTGACAATAGTTATTCAAACTGTAATGGCATTAATCTTTCTCTACTTGGGGCTACTTATCCTTAAACGGGATAAAAAGCGATTAAATAAAGTTTTCAGCACTTATTATTTCTTTATTGTCTTGGGTACCGTTTTCAACTGGGCTTATGCATTTCTTGATACGACATTATTTTATGAGGTAGCGCTTTACTTGAATTTTATCACCAATTTCTTTTATTTTACTTCCTTGGGATTTCTTTTAGTTTTTATCTTGATTGTATTAAAATCTGAAAAAATTTATAATACGACAAAACAAGTGATTTATTTAGTAATTTACTTGGGAAGTTTAGGTGGATTCATGCTACTTTTAATTCACATTCCGGTAGTAGGTGTTTATTTTGATCCACCAAGTTCATCACCGCATTGGACTCTAGTATTTTTTTTAATAGTAATTATTATGATGAGCGTTGTATCAATCTTTCCCTCAATTTACTACTTGATTCAGACTTCAAAACAATTTACTGATCAGGATTTAAAACAAAAATTCAGATATTTTACTATCGGATACATTGAAATCGTCATATTTGCTTATCTTATTGCTATCTCGAATTTTGTCAAAAAAACTATAACAACCTTTCCGACTATTGCCTTACTAATTGGAACGATTTTGGTGATTACAGGAGCATATTTAATGTATATTGGAGTAGGGAAGCAGATTTCAAAATAAAAGTGAATTTATATTAATTTTCTTTAATTTTTTTTCTTTTATACTTTTTGATTTAGTACTAGAATTCTTCATATCTTTCTCCTATAAATAGAATAAGATTAAGAGGCAAGAATCACTTTTAATTTTATAATGGCATTATTTAATATTTAACTACCAATTGAAGTCCAAGAATAACACAATGCTGGATGAACTGGAACGCGTGAAGGGAATTGGCCCCCAAGCAGCGGAACGATTGATGAAAGCAGGCATAAAAACGATTGAACAGTTAGCAGAAGCGCGTCCAGAAGAGTTAGCCTTTGTAAGAGGAATAGGCCTCATTTCAGCTAAAAAGATAATAGAAAATGCCAATGAACTCATTCGACTTGAAAAAGGTATCGAAAGAGTATTAGAAGAGATAAAAAATAACTTTAGCAGGGATTGCCCCAAGTGTGGCGGTGAAATGTTAAAAAAATTCATTATTTTAGGGCCAGACAGGCGAATCTCCGCAAATCAATGCAAGCTATGTAAATTTTACTTGCCTTCCTAACTTTCACTACTTTTTAAGTTTCTCAATAATCCTTGTAAGTATGATGGAGGCATAATCTTTTAAAAAAACATCTGCAAGATAATCCATCTCAGTATTGCCTCTATTAATAAATATAATTTTAGCGCCATTATCTTTAGCAATCCCGGGCATTAAATTCGCGGGTGCAACTGTAAGGGAAGATCCTATTAATATAAAACAATCACAATGAGAACTTGCTTCCATAGCACCTTCTAATGCCTTTAATGGTAATGCTTCACCAAAGAGAACAACCTTAGGTTTTATGTAGCCCGAACAATCGCAAACCGGAAAATCTACACTTTTAGTATCGATATCTTCATAATTGTATTCTTTTCGACACCTAACGCATATCAATGAACCATAGGAACCATGTAGTTCAAATATAGGTATATTTTTATAAGTTCCACTTCCCGCCCGTTGATGAAGCATGTCAATATTTTGAGTAATTATTGCCTTTAACTTTCCAATTATTTCTAATTCCACTATAGCAAAATGTCCTTGGTTTGGTTTTGCATTTACCAAAATGTTTTCTAATTCATTATGCATTTGCCAAAACTTACTCGGATCTTGAAGAAAAGAGTAATAACTTGCATAAATCGATGGATCATATCTATCCCATAGCCCTCCCGAAGATCTAAAATCATCAATTCCTGATTCAGTTGAATGCCCCGCACCAGTGAACACCACAACATTCTGAGAATTCTTTATAATTTCAGCCGCTTGGTCGATTTTTTTTTCATCAGTCATCTTGTTTATTAAGTATTGCATTATTTTAAAATAAAATTGAAGAAGAGAATAAAATAAGAAAATTTTTTTTAGGATTAGGATCAAAAAAAATTACTGCTATAAAAATCCGAAAAATAGTTTTTGCTTAAAAAAATTGCACACAAATCATAACATTTTAATTAAATAAGGTATATTAGCTTAAATGTCATTTTTGATATTACTATTTTTTAATTAGTTAATTAAAACAATGGATTAGATCGGAAAATCTAAAAAAAATGTAATAAGGTGAATTGCGATCAATAATTTTAGCTTTAATTACCAACAACCAATCAAGAAAATATATTTTAAAACCTTTAAGGCAATTGATGGAGAGGTATACGGTATAAGAAAAGCAACTCCATATTCATTAGATGCTACTATAGTAAAAGAAATTTTTGAAGATATCTATAAATGGGATTATGTCTATCCAATTGTTTATAATATTGAATTAATTAATGCAAGTTTTTTGGATAAGAGGAATCTTTGGTTAATAATTGAAAATATTGATTCAAAGGAAAGTGCGGCTATCGGATTATTTGAAAAACGTGACGATTATACGATTTACATGGGCAAGTTATGTGTTAAAAACAAATTTCATAAAATGGGTTTGTCTAGCGTGTTAGGTGGTCATATTATTAATCATCTCATGGAAGTACCTGGATCGAAATCCATATTAAGATTCGATTGCGATGTAAGGGCTGATATAATGCCTTCTCAAAAATTTCTTGAAAAAGCAAGTGCAAAACCATACGGATTTATTATAAATTACAATAACTTTACTGATAAAAGAAACTATGATATATTCTCGAAGAGTCCAATTATCGACGGGAAATTAGGTTCTGTAGTGTTATATGCTATATATTTAGATAATTTATGGAAAAAGAGAAATAACAATATTTACCTCATTAATAATGAAGATATCATTTATTATTATAACGAAATTGTCAATTTAAATCGAGAAATGTATAAAGATAATGTAATTATGGAAAGGAGAGCAAGTATTAATTGTGAATCTTATACGATTTCGATGGATTTTTACAAAGCTATCATAAAGATTGAAGGCTACTTGCTTGAAAATACTTTATTAGCACTATTGAAAAAATATGCTGATTGGAATGTTATTGAATGGAGAATACCTGCAAATGAGAAAGGATTAGCTTCTCAAGAAATTGCATTAAAGAATGAATTTATCATTTCTGGCTATGATCCTGGTTCTATTATCCATGATAAGGTAGAAGACACCATTCTTTTTTGTTTTTATCCAAGAGGAATTGATTTCAGTCAATTTGAACGTTTACATCTCACCCAAACAAATGAAAAAATTGTGAATAAACTCTTATCTAAAATAAAGGAGAAAAATATAAAAAAAATAGAGCAAATAAAAAAATATGATGGAAAAATGGATGTTTGGAAAAACTAGGAGAAAAATCTACTAAAACGGAGAAATTGTTCATTAACAATTATTAATCCTGACTTTAAAATAATCATTAGAGTGATAATTGATTTTGAAAAACTGAGTAAAAACTAAGGGGATTTATGTTATTTTAGAAATACTTACCTAAGCAGGAACGAATTCAGATTCATAGTTTAAAACTGAATAGAAAACAATTCACTCTTTTTTAATATGACTTATAAAAGTTCATTTTCAGATAATAGGTGTGTTGATAAGAAAAATTGGACTCCATTAGTGTTTAATAGGAGTTTGAGTCTTTTTTACTTAAAGATAACTTTTATATGAAGGGAGCCCGTTAAAATGAGTAAAAAAGAGCATTTAGTAATAAATAGGGAATCATGGGAAAGCATGCGATATTTGGATGAAAAACTTAAAATAAAAGAACGATATTTAGAAATCCTTAGCTTGTATGACGAAGAATTAGACGATAACATGCTCTAAAGTAAGAAAAAAGGTTACCCCAATAAAAAACTTAGCTTTCCATATTAACTAAAAAAAAGGGATTGAAGCTACAAAATACCAATAACATACTTGAATAAAAAATAAAAATAGATATGGAAATTTTAAAAAAAAAAATTATTCCACATATTCACAAATTTTTTCAATTTTTTCTACCGTTTGATCAATAATCTCATCTGTATGCTTCATGCAGGTGTAAAATCGGCTACCTGCAACGGATATGATTTCTTGATCGATTAATGCTGCACCTAAGTGTCCCATAAATTCCTTTCGCTCCTTTAAAGAAGGGGCTTGCTTGGGATCGGTAATATCTAAGCCAAAAACGCAACTCGTGTGAAAATGGACGATTGCCCCGTGGTTGTATGAGAACCAGGGAAGATCATGCTCTTGGAATACCTTATTCAACCCATCTGACAAACGTTTAGCAGCCTTTCCTGCTCTTTCTACTGCATTTTCCTTTTCAATAAAATCTATCGCATGATATGCTGCGGCACAAGTCAATGGATTTGCAGCAAGAGTTCCGCCAGTATATGCTTTTTTAGCACCTCCCGCTATGCCTCCTGCAACCACGCTAATAACATCTCTTCGCCCACCTATAGCTGCCGCTGAAGGAAATCCATGACCAATAATTTTTCCAAATACGGATATATCAGGTTTAATGTTGAAATATTCTTGCCCGCCTCCTTTTACTAGTCTAAAAGCGCAAACCACCTCATCAAAAATTAACAATGCTCCCGTCTCACGACAAAGCTCTTCCACATCCTTGTTGAATTGAGGGTGAACCGGAATTGCTCCCGACTCTCCTCCTAATGGTTCTAAAATGACCGCAGCTACTTTGTTTTTCTTTTCTTTGAATGATTTTCTTAATGCTTCGATATCATTAGGATAAACAGAATCTACAAATTTAAACACGTTCTTGGGAATCCCATGAGATTCTACTAATTTAGTGCCAGGGACATGCATATCATAGGTGAGTTGATCACTCCATCCATGATAGCTACCCCCTATTTTTATTATCCATTTATTCTTAGTATAAGTTCGAGCAACCCTAATAGCCGCCATATCTGCTTCAGTACCCGATTGATACCACCTTATTAATTCACAAGAGGGAAAATATCTCTGAATTGCTTCAGCAGCCAAGTATTCGTAATCACATGTGATACCATGGCAAGGACCCGTGTCCTTGATTACATTTATCATTTTTTCAATCAATGGCGTGTAGTTATGACCCAAGATTATTGGTCCACCACACATTAAATAATCTAATAATTGCACTCCATCGACGGTTTCCATGAAACAATCATACACGCGCTTACTAGCAATTGGATAAGGAAAATTGAATGCAAGATTATGTTCAACTCCACCAGGGATGATATTCTTCATCCTTTCATATACTCCTTTTGATTTAGGATGTTTTTTTTCTATCCTTGCGACAATAGCCATGAGAGCATCTGGCTTAAATTCTCTCATGGGAGAATTCACAATTGTGTTAATTTTTTCCAATTTTTCTTCATAATTCAAGATCTTGAACCCCACACATTTTTTTACTACATGATAAAGAAAAAAGAATTTGTTAGAGACTAAATTCAATTTTAGACCGAACTAAACTCCGTTTTCTTAGTTCCAAACAGGCCTAAAGCTTCTGATAATTCTTTATGTCCCTTATCTTTCGCATACTGTTTCACGGGAATTCTTTCCATTGCAGCATCTATAGCTTGTCTAAACGCCTTAGCACCCGCTATGGGACCGCTTGGATGGGCATGAATTCCCCCTCCACTACCGATCATTATGTTAGGACCGAGATCTTGCATGACTTTTTCTACAATGCCTACTGTAATTCCTCCACTTGGCATGGGCATTGTTGCCTTGATGTGAGGGGCATTTCCCATAGGCATGACCATTTGTCTTGCGGTTTCTATGAACCTATCACCCATCGTTGGTGCCTTACCGTAGGGGGCGGGATGGACTATAAAATCACATCCTGCGAGCCTTCCAAACTTCCCCAAGATGAGAGGGCTAGATATACCACTCAATGGATCTTGATAGAATGCTCCTGCAAGATCCATATGTCCTAAAATGGGTACTTTTACTGAAGGATCTTCTGCTAATTTTCTCATTGCAGAATACCCAACTGAGATGTGATTAACCATCAATGCATTAGCACCATGTTCTTGAACAATGTCAGCTAATTCAAACATTCTTTCGACCCTATCAGTAATATTAATGGTATAGAGCGTTTTTTCTCCCTTTTCGGAATCTGCTTTATCAAGGGCTTCCATGAACTTGGTTACTCTTTCAGTTATGGGATTGAATCCGACATCAGCAATCAACTCGTCATCTTTAATCACGTCGCAACCACCCACCGCTGCTTGATATGCAAGTTCTGCTCCAACCTCCGGACCTGTATAAACACATGGTTTAATCATATTATTCAAAAGTGGTCTTTCTTTTACACCAAGGAGCTTTCTCGTGCCCATATCTCCAAATTTTGGACCCTTGAATTCTTTTAGAAATTCCTTGGGAAACCTGATATCTACCAGCTTGATAGGCCCTGCCATGGAGATGTTGCCATAAATCGTCGTGAATAACATGGGAAATTGAGGCTTAAAATTCAATGGAAATGCTACTTGAACGCAATAATGGTAGTTCTTAGGACTATCAAAAAGTTGCTCGGCACCATCGTATTCAAAATCCGGAATTCTCCACCATCCTATGACTTTTGCAACATGCTTTCTTCTCGTTTCGGGAGTTTCAGCAGGTACGGGAATGAAAGTACCCGTTGATTGTTCGATACATATAGCCTGCATCATGTAAAATGCATCCATTTTACGCGGAAGCATTGCAATATATGTAGCAATTATATGATTTTCATAGTCAATATCCTCAGGTAAAGCATTCGGTCGCGAGCGAAATTCATTTGCTATATCTAGGGAACACTTTTCCCAATTAATTTTTTCATCCATTTTTTCTCAACTCATAATTATTTTAATCAATAGATCAAACTAAAATACAACATTTGAAAATTTTAGTTTTAGTAACTGACTAATAATAATATATTCAA
>DXJM01000402.1 GCA_019057355.1 Promethearchaeota archaeon
ACCGATGCAATTATAAAATCTTTTAGCGAAAATATTCACAGGTTGGATCTTGAGTATCGTGACAAAATGCAAGTTGCAACAGAGTTATTAACCAAATTTGGTTCTATTAATAAAGTTGCGGAAAATCTCGGAGTTTCTCCCCAAACAGTCAAAAATTATCTTGGATATCATGCAGTTCCAGAGTCTATTAAGAAAATGGTAGATGATGGGAGATTAGGGGCATCGACTGCTATTAAGATAGTAAAAAATATTCCTGATGAGGAACAAGCAGTGAAAATTGCAGAGAAGGTTAAAGAAATACGCCGTAGTGAAGACAGAAGCATGTTGATTGATGTTGCAAAAGAGAATCCAAAAAAGAGCGTAAAGGAAATTGACAAAATAGTGAAAGAACGATCACAAATGAAAAAAATAACTATTCACGTTACAGATGTAATTTATGAAGCGATAATTCAGGCCTCTAAAAAATATCAAAGTGAGAAAGAAGATGTCATAAAAGAAGCTGTAGAAGAATGGCTAAAGAAAAGGGGGTTCATTGAATGAAAAAGATGGATGAAGATACTGCTTTGTCCATAATATTCGCAAATACGAAAAGAAAAAAACGGTATGAAGATCTGCTCACTATCGCCAAGGCATTCGATTACTTAGTAAAGCTTAGCAAATACAGTTCACAGCAGGCAGTGGCAAAGAAAGTGGGCTTGTCTTCAGAAATGATTAGACAATTTCTTAGCGTCCTAAAATTACCAAAGGAAGTACAAAAACTTATTTCAGAAAGAAGAATAGATAGTGTTGATATCGTAAAAGAGCTTGCAGCCATCAAGGACCCAATGAAGCAACTTGCTGCTGCCTATGCACTTAGGGATTCTCAATCCAAAGATGTCAGAGATATTAAACGGCTTGTTAAAAACGAAGACTTTCCTATTAAAGAAGCAAAAAAAACAATTCTAAATGCAAAACCAAAGGGATTGCATATTTTCGTTATAGATTTCGATGACGAAATGTATCAAGCAATTTTAAATTCATCAAAAATTCATAAAATTAAACCTCCTGAACTTGTGAAAAAAATTATAAAAGATTGGCTGGATAAAGAATCAAGAAAAAAAAACAAGAGGCAGTGATTATGATGGGATCTTATTCAAACTTATTTAATCTTCAAAGATTCTTAAAGAGATATCGTCAAAATGATCAACCAGCCGCATTTGAATACCTTGTTTCAAACGCCTTTAGTCAACTTTTATTTCTCCCATTCCAGACAAAAGATAATGAGGACAATACTATAAGACATCGTGTTATTTGGTATGGGAGTGTAAAAAAAAATAAGACAATTTCCCCTTCCCCTGCTGGACCAGACACAATTTGTTATGCTTTTAGTTATTATATTCTCATCGAATGCACACTGAGACATGGAGCAAATCAGTGGAGAAAGGAATTTGTTGAATCAATCAAACATTTCAATAGTTTTATTAAGAATAGCAAAGTTGATAAAAAAGATGTTTATCTGACACTCGCAATACCTAAACTGCACAAAGATACTTATACTGGTTTTAAGCAGAAAGCTAACGAGGGCATTAATATCATCCTAATAGAAAGTCCATGTTTAGCTAGGATAAATGACATTTCAAAAATGGCCTTCACAGTAAGGCACTTAGATATACGCCAACTTTTTAATAATCTAACAAACAAATTGCGGGAATCGACTTCATTTGATAAATTCAGAAACGAAATAAATCAACATATTTCCGAGTGGGGTAAAGACGTTCTGAAGAGAGAAAAGACAGTTTTTTTCGGAATAAGATCCTATGCAGCAATGAAGAAGGCGGGAAAGAATATTGTTGGAACTTCTGACATATTAACAAATTTATTTAGAGATCGTATCTTCAATAATTATTTAAAAATATTAGGCGGAGGAGATTTAACCTCTTACATAAAAGACGGATTGTTAAAAGAAAAATTAGCTTGTCTTGTAACTACTCCTGATGAAGACCTATTCTGTAAAGTTAAAAGTATAGATTTTAGAGAGAGAGGGTTTAGATTTATTAAGGCTGTTGAGGATATAAATGATTGAAGTAAGCGGACAAAATAAGTGGTGGAAACCAATAGAGGATTCTATTAGTGGAATAGAGCTTAAAGGGCTGAAGGTTAAATGTCCAAAATGCAATGAAACAGGGATCGTTGCCACCAGATGGATTAAGGGACCTGCTTTAAAACCTATATACATCTTACACGTGAAATGGAAAAAAGTAAGAAATGTATGCAGATTAAATAAAGAACAATCGAAAAGTGTAAGAGACAAAGTTTCTGTTTTAGAAAGCGATATCACTAATCTGCTGGAAAAAAGAAAGCCATTCGTTCTCTTTAGTGGAGGTAAAGATAGCCTTGCCACCCTGGCTTATTTAAAAAGTATCAAAAAAAAGACCAGGAAAACTCTTACTGCGATTTATGTGGATACAACCGCCGGTTTACCAGAAAATATGGATTATATAAAAAAGGTGTGTGATTATTTGAAAGTAAAACTTGAAATTGTTAGACCCAAGGAAGACTATTTCACGCTAGCTAAGAAATGGGGTATTCCCAGTTTCAAATTTAGATGGTGTTGCAGAGAACTAAAAATAAAACCTATAGAAAAATACTTGAGCAGCATAGAAAAACCGAAAGTGGTTTTTGATGGCATAAGAGCAGCAGAATCTCAAATAAGAAAACAATATATACCTATTTGGTATCATCCAAGTTTCAAATGTCTTTCAGCCAGTCCTATCTTTTATTGGTCAGACCAAGATGTTCATGCTTATATAAATAACAATGGAATTCCCAAAACCTTATTGCATTCCTTAGGAACTTCAACTGAATGCTGGTGTGGTGCTTATAAGACAGAAAGTGACTTCATAAAATTGTATGAGCTGAATAAGGAATTGTTCCATAAGTTATCTGAAATAGAAAAACAGAATAAAAACAGATACACTTTTATTTATAAGAAAGGCAAAAAAGTCCCACTTCTCAGCTTAGAAAAACAAATTCTCTCTGGAAAAAAATAGGAGCGTAATTATCTCCCCAAAACCAGCGGCAAGCCCCTTTTCTTCATCTTCTTATTTTATATATCTAGACATTTCCTCGAATTTTTCAATTAATTTATTGGCCAGCTCTGATTTTTTTATAATGTACTTCGCCCACTTGCTCTTGGAATCAGGATTTAGCTGAGTAGTGACCCGATACCTTTGGCCATACTTCGTATTCACAATTACAGCATTTTCTTTTATCTCCTCTGTAGGTATAAAAAGGATGTAATCGTTAATTTCAAGTGTCGATGGATTGAAATAAGCAATTACTACGAAATACGAATGATGAGGGGTGAATGTTTTTAGGCTGATGTCGGCAATAATTGCCCTGTTCTTCTGGAGATTGAAACGACTTTTAACCTGAAGAAATAATGGCTGGAAAACTCCGCTCTTAACGACAATGAGGTCGATCCCCTCAGTATAGCTCACTGGCTTATAAACGTTTAAAAGTCCCTGACCATAAAGAAGAATCAATTCTTTTACTCTGTCTTCTACAATGTCTCCCTTTGAAATTGAAGAGAGGCCGGAAAGATCGATTAGCTCTTTTGCTTCCTTTTCCAGCGTCCTAAAATCTTCTGATGTTCTGGCTTTTTCAAAACGCAATCTGTAGGTTGGAGGAACTTCTTTTAATACACTTAATACCACTTCGTCTTTTGGTAAAGCTTTATTTTTTCTATACCAACCTGTTAATCCAAAAATCCTTTTATAATTCGCGTTGTAGCTCAATAAGGTTGGTTTCTGTTCATCGTCGAGAAATACTTTAATCTTTGTTTTCTCCTCAGGCATGAATTCAGATCCTTTGCTTGGGATACTCAAAAATCCAAGCCTAACCTCAACTTCTATAAGTTTCCTCGAAAATCCTTTCGCCATTCGCTTAGCTATTGAATTTGTATTTTATTCGCTTCCTAGAATAAGAGGCAAACCTCTTCTTTTCCAAAGTCTTAGTCGCTCTTCGTGACTAAACTTCTTCTTGTATTTCCCATCGTAGTAATTCTGTGTATCCTTTTTCTTAGCTCCGCAGCTTGGGCAATCTTCAAGGATCTCATGGGTTTCTGGCCTTTGATGGCTTCGCGTTGCTTGTCTTCCCGAAATCCGAGAGGTGCGAGCTTGCATATAGCCTTCCTTGTAAAAAGTCTTAACTTTGCCCTTTTTGCGAAATGGACATTCAAGCTATTTTTCTCCTTTCCGAGCGAGACCTGCCATAGTATCACTTAAATCCCAGTTATATTTCCTTTTAAATCATTTTCGTGTTTCTCAATGAGATCCTGGCCAATTTCGTATTTTGGATAAATGGTTTTTACGATGTTCCAAAACCTTTCGTTGTGTTTCTTTGTAATCAGGTGAGCCATCTCGTGAGCCATCATATACTTAAGAGCTTCTTGAGGTAAAGAGATCGCATTAAGCTTTACTGTTATCTTGTTATGCTTGAGCTTTGCTATCCTGTTTTTCTTTTCGTCGATTTTCTCTTTGACTTCGAACTTAACATCCCCCAGAATCTCCAGCTTCTTCTCATTCTTTATTTTTTCGTACATTCCCAGCAGCTCAGTGTACAGATAATCAGATAAAGCTTCCTTGATGAGTTTGCCTGAAGGAGTGTTCTTGGAATTTACATAAATTTTTCCTTCCTTGAAATCTACCCTGTCCTCCCTGGAATTACCATAAACCACCTGGTATTCCTCTCCGAGTATTTTCAGTATTCTCATTCTTTACCTTCAAGCGCCTCGAAAATATTGTGCGTTAAATCGTCAATCTTATCCCTATGATTTTTCATCCTGGAGAGAAGAATTATTCTTATTTCGCCCCTCACTTTCCTTCTCATTTCTCTTTGATTTTGCCAGCCTGAAAATAGAAATTTCTTTGTTTTCAGGTGAGACAGGAGGTCATTTGTGAAGTCTATAATTCTTTTCTTTTGTAGCTCCGGAACCGTCTCTTTCATCGCTTCATACAATGGATGTATGTCCTCCCCGATTTCCTCCTTCTCATTTTTCCAATCTACGACCTTTTTACACATCTCCCTGAGTCTTTTAATCTCCTGTTCTGTCGCCTCTTTCTTTTCCCTCAGCTTTTGGTAAACCAGCTCAACCTCGCCGCTAAGGTTAATGAAGAAAGGTGACGTGGGATGTTGCTTAATCTCTTCTATAAGATTCGTAGCAATGTCAATCGCCGCACCCAAACCCTTTGGAGCGGTTCTCTTCAACGCCTCCAGATATTTATCGTCTATTTCAACGGTGGGATATCGCTTCTCAATTTCCTTGATATCAACCGTCTTTCGTACGAGCTCAGCGGTCTTCTTGGAAAGTTTGTCAATCTTCAATTCATCCAAGTTGGCCTTCTTGTACTTTTTGCAGTATGCCACATAAATCTTGGTTACCCATCCGTAATCTTCCAGATAATCCTTGAGAAAAGCCTCCCCTTTAAGCATCTCGTAGGAACTCATCAGATTCTTTATCAGGAGCTCGAATTTCTTTGCTTTTTCCTGCTCCACGAGCTGATCAAGGGCTTTCTCAAGACTCGCGTAGGTGTCTTCTTTCTTCACTCCCACGAACAATTTCAAGACCTTGTATAGCAATTCCAAGAACGTTTTCTCTTCCTTTTCAAGATTCTTTATGACGACCTTCAGAGCCTTTGAATCTCCAGCCTCAAAGTTCCTGTAAGCGTCCTCCAGTTCGGAAAGCACTCCGATATAATCGACTATCATCCCGAATTTCTTGTTCGCAAAAGGCCTGTTCGTCCGGGCGATCGCCTGAAGAATTCTGTGCTCCTTTAGCGGTTTGTACATGTACATGGTCCACAAATTCGGGGCATCGAATCCGGTTATCAGCATGTCCGTGACTATCAGGATTTTCGGCTTTTCCCTGTTGAGAAAGTCGTCTTTTATCTTTTCGTGTATCTGTTTGTTGTTCTTGGTGTCGTATTTTTCATGTAGTTTCTGGAAGTACTCGCTAACGACTTTCTTCTTATAATCCGGAGTCATCACGACTTCGGAAAGGTCTTCAGGAAGGTATTTGTCTATCGTCTCCTTGAAAAGGACGCACGCTTCCCTGTCTATAGTCACTATCATCGCCTTCAGGCCTGTAGGTTCAACGACCTCCTTGAAATGCTCGGCCATATCCCTGGCGATCTTGTTTATTTTGTCCTTGTCCTTTGCTATCTCCCTGATCACGCTTACTTTTCTCTTCAGTTCTCTCTTTTCATCCGAAGAAAGTTTCTGAATCTCTTCCTCTTCG
>DXJM01000403.1 GCA_019057355.1 Promethearchaeota archaeon
ATAAAAATATGGATTTTATTTTAGTATATTATTCATCACCTTTAAATGTCACATTTCTTCTTGTTATTCATTAACTATTAAATCAAAAAAGATCGAAAAAATAGTTGGGAAAAACGTGAGTATTGGTAAATTTCTCGATTTTGATAGGAATGAAAGAGTGGTATTTTATAATATCTTTCTTAATAAGTACAAACTAACAATTAAAATACCTATATTTGATGAACATCTCGAAAAAGATGCAAGAGATTTTAAAATCGAACACTTTGATCTGGTAAAATATACATTTTTGCTTAATTGTGATGTATAATCAGTAGGTTACATTGCCATCTATTTTCGAATCTGAACAGTATCTAATTTACTAACATTTATTTTTTTTTAATTTTCCAATTTTTATGATTAGAACGATGACATTATTAGAATTAAAAACAGTTCAGATAATTTATGACAATCATTTTTACATTCGTGTAACACATTTTTGAAACTATAAAAATGAGAATTAAAAAAAAAAAATAAAACATCTAAAATTTATAGCCGCAATAATAACAATAGATTGCTTTCCGTTCATTCTCTAAGCCGCACTTTTCACAAATTTTTAACTTTTGTTTATTTTCAAAGAAGGTGATCTCCTCATATTCATCAGTCAATTGACCAAGCTCTTTTTGCTTGATAGAAAGGTTATATTCGTTTATATTAATGCCAATCAATTTAATCATGCTTTCCCATTTTTTCCATTCTAATGGCTTTACCTTTAAAACGGAACTTAACGAATATGATCGAAAAAGGTAAGTCGGCTTGTGATATAGCATGATATCTTCTGTTCCCTGATTGATATTAAATCTGATCATTCTCAAGGTTTTTTCTAGTTTTCTCCTTTTGAAATATCCCAATTCAGATCTTTTAACCAAAAAGACCAAGAATTCTCTTTCTAATCGATAAATATTTCCATCATGACATTCAAAACATTTCTCGTCTTTTGAAATATGGGTTCTGATAGAACTTTTTCTTGAATCAATCTCATTATTAATTTTAGTTTTAACATCCTGTATTTTTAGCTCGACATTGTCCATCCTTGCTTGATTTGTTTGAAGGTGCGGGTTAAATTTCCTTGTAAATCCTACATGCGTGCTTGAATTAAAAGGTCTATATATTTTTCCTCTAGATATTTGCATGCTTACTGTCCTTCTATTATATCCTGCAAAATAATTTGACCAATATCTGTTATTATTGCCTAAATGATGATTTCCACGTCTATGACACCTTGGCATGTAACTTACCTCGAAGTAATTTTTATTCTCTATATATGAATAGAAATAGAATATTTAAACATTATGAATATTTATTCAAAATATCAGGTATTTTTTTTTTACCCTATCTGCGAAAGAACGCCCTACCCTTTAGGATAGGGATGAATTTCGCCCAAAATACTAAAAAAGGGTGCCTGATGGGGCCACCTCCCAGTAATTCGTTTACATTGTTGGTCACCTACAATTTTTTAGGCCTTCAAAACACTTAAATAATGTTATTGGTCTTTTTTTTTAATAACTATTAATTTTTGGGATCTATGCATGAAGTATCGAAAAGAAAACCACATAGAATATTCACTCATTTATCACCTTATTTTTGTAGTGAGCTCTAAAACTTGAAAATCGTGCGTGGACATGCGAAAAATGTGGTATAACGCATGATGGGGATAAAAATGCATCCCTAAACCGTCGCAACGAAGGAATCACGCGATTATAATGATTAGGAATAATGATATCTACCGTAGGAACTACGGGAAGTCACGCTTGAGAAGATAATGTTAGACATATCACCACGAATGCGGTTGTCGATGAATCAAGAAACCATCCCCTTAAGGGGATGGTAGTTCAATCTATGATGGGTGTTATCGCATTATTAGGACAATTTTTGAAACATTTTAAACACTTGAAACACCCTGAGAGATTTTCTTCTTGGAATACTACCATGTCTTTCATGTTCTCATTCTTTCCCAGCTTAAAAAGATCTTGAAAGCAGAAATCATCATTTAAGCACGTTTTACAAAGAGTACATTTCTCTGGATCGATTTCAAATCCTTTTAACTGTCCATCCTTGATAGAAATAACTTCTATGGCTCCATGTTCGCACACTTCCACGCACTTTAAACATCCTTCACATTTGTTATAGTCCACATAACGTAAAGAATCTCTAAAAAAAATAGCTTTTGGCACGCAGCTATACATGCACCTTTGACATCTTACACATAAATTAGGATTTACGCTGATTGGAAATAATTTTTCCTCTGTATTATCATTCATTTCTTAAGTTTCTTGAATTATATATTTACATTAATTTTTCAAATAACTCCTTTGCACTTTTATATGTCAAGTTGTCCCTTGGCAGGTCTAGCAGGTTATTACTGAGTAAATTATACCTCATTATCTCGGGATCTTGTGAGATAAACCCTAATAATTGGATTCTTGCCTCATTTAGAGATTCAATTTTTTTTCTAAAAAAATCTTTTCTATCGTCTAAAAACTTGTTCCCTAAAACCCAATAATTATCAAATTTCAATTTTACATCATCCGATACTATTAAAATATTTTTTAACGTGCTGAATGCCATTTTACTCGGTTCAACAATTATCAATAAATCAGACACGTCTTTTCCTGTCTTTCGAGCAAAATGTTCTAATCCTGCGGGAGAATCAAATAATACGAAATCATAATCCTCAGAAATGATATCAAGGGCATTTTTTAGAACGTTATTTACGGAACAATAACACCCCACGCCCTCCGTTCGCCCCATCTCGATGAAATCGAAATTATTTTTATGCAGGATACAATTAAAAAGTTCAGCTTCGATTGCTTGCTTGCTATTACTATATGGAGCTATTATGTTTTTTGCAATTTTTCCTTGAAGAATTTTCATTCGCCCCGCAATCGTATCCTTAAAATAAATTTCCTCACCTATTAAATCTCCCACGTTTGCATCTGGATCAGCATCGATAACGAGAATTCTATGGTCTTGCCTCGTTTCAATTAAGAATTTTAAAAAGAGAACTAAACACGTTGTTTTTCCAACTCCACCTTTTCCTGTAAATGCTATTGATCTCTTCATCTAATTAATTCTCTTTCTAATGTTTTATGTTATACAAGTTAGCTTACTGCAAGACCATCAAATTCCTATTATCTTTTCTTTTTATTCAGGCACGTTATCCAAAATTATGATATTTAAGCCCACAAGTGCAGATTAAAGTCATTTTCTAGCCATTCTTGCCCCACACTTGGGACAAGTTTGCTGGTGGCATGGAACTCCTATTTGATGTGAAACGCTAATACCACAATTTGGGCAGAAGCAGGCGCCTCCTGGTCCTGCAGCTTGCCTTCCTCCCATTCTTCCTCTACCTCTCAAAAAAATCACCTCTAAAAGTCAATAAATAATTTTTAATAGCACGGGATAACCTTTCTAATTTCAGTTAATTATTGGGAAGTTTTGGGGATATAAAAGCGTTTTGAATAAAAATTCATAATTACTCCTTGGGTCATTTCGTGCACAAGCTCATGTATTTAAGTAATGAGAATGCCCAGTTTCGTTGTCTATCTACTTTAAGGAGTAAGAAGAACGTAATCCTTCCCCATATTTAAGGAAGGAAGGTGAACCAAAAATATAAATTGCTAGAAATGTGAAAAAAAAATAAAAAGTCCGACCTTGAATTTAAAATTTTATTGGAATTGATCTAGCATGAAAAAAAATGGACATATGAATTAATAAATCGTGAATGTACTCAGGAGGGAAAAGGGGTAGGTATCATAAATATAAACACCCTTAGATTAAAGTTCTTCCTGCATATCATGCATTAAGTGATGACGAGCATTTAGGACGGCTTGAATGCTGTTGCTGAATATATCGATGCCGACAAGGATTTAGAATCGTAAAAAGCTCGGAAGATCTCATCGAAAATGGTTAAAACATTTATTTATAAATATACACTCATTTTTTTTACGGTTCTTTTTCTAGAAGCTAAATATTAGAGAGAAATCCTGAAATCAACCTCATCTTCAAGAAGAAATTCAATAACAAGAATAAATGTATCTAGAATCTAGAAAAATAAAAAAAACTCATTTTAACTCCAT
>DXJM01000404.1 GCA_019057355.1 Promethearchaeota archaeon
GTGCCCTTGCCGAAATCTTTAAAAGATTAGAAAATGAATAATAAGTGTTATTAAGGCTAAAATATATGTTTTTTTCTATTATATTGCTAATATATACCAAGGATCTTACTACTTTTCGGATGCGTTTGTGGAATATTTTGAATAACAATTTTCAGATTTAAAAAACTTGATTTAATATTTATGATGTTCAGTGTTCATTTTGAGAGCTAATAAAATTATATGCTTCCTTGCTTTTACTTATTCTAATAAATGACATTCTAAAATATTTATTGCTTCTTTCAATTTTGCATCTTAATAATCTCTATGGTCATCCGAAGGTCATCTTTCAATTAGTTCTTGTATTTTTCTCATGATAAACATCATAAACCTCAATAAAACCTTCCTATCAATAACATAAAAATGTGCTTCTTAACATCTTTTTTTAAAATTCGATTCTTAGAGGTAATAGAACTGGAAATTTTTTGTTTTCGTATTAGACATTATAATGATCTAGAAATTAACTTTTACAAAAAAAAAACTTTATTAGTTTGAATTAAGACTATTTGCATGTCATTAGAACACAAAATAATTACGATTACAATTATGGAGATGCATTAAAGTGGGTGGAATAGGTAAAAAACTAAAGAAAGGTATTGCAAAAGCTGCTGGGGGAATAGTAGAAGATATCGCTGGTAGTGAAGCTGCAGGTAAAGCTGCTAAAAAAACCATTAAATCAGGTAGTATAAAGAAGGGTGTAAAAAAAGGTCTTAAAGAGGCTAAAGAAGATGATTAGCACCCTTCACTTCTAAAATTAAACTCCTAAATCTATAAAAAATATTTTTTCTTTTTTTAATAATTCCCTTCGGTTCACTTATACTCGAAAGTTGGATGGAACAGTAAAAATTAAATAATTAAACTTAATATGAAACACCGAATAAATAGATAAATAAATAAAAAAATAGTAATTAAGCTCATAACATTTCTAAAAATGCTTCGATTCTCGTGTTGATTTGTTCATTATCTTCCGATGAATAGTTCGTTGTTAATGAAAGAGTAGGAAATCCCATTTTCTTCAGCTTTTTTTCCAAACTAATGGCTTCAATATCATAAGGTTGACAAAAGTTCAAGGTATACAGGATCACGCCATCCACCTTATATTCTCTTGCAAGTTGTAAGATATCTTCCATTCTCTCATCATTTGGAGTGAAACAAGCGCAATTAATACCTAAATATCTATCTGCAATAATATTAAGTAGGTCATCAACCGTCTCACCTTTAATTTCATCATATTCGGATTGAAAATAGCGCGTCCCCGTGCATGTTTCTTCAGCAACTATTATAGCATTTTTAGTTTCAACTAAGTGATGGATTTTCCAATTTGGAATAGCCATCGGAGTTCCACTAACCAGAACTCTTTTTGTACCTTGTTCAACTACACCCAAACCATCTTTAATTCTCAGTTCCAATTCATCTGCAAGCTTTCCGATCATCTCGATCTGTCGATCTGGATCGTCGTAGAATGCGACTTGCGACATTAACAATGCATCTTTACCTGAAATAGGTACTGGTTCTGCTTTCCGTGCTTCATAAACTCTCCTCATTAGTCTTTTTTTTTTGACATTTTCTCCATTGAACTTTTTAAAGATTGAGCAGTGAGTTTTTTTCCTGTAATTTCCTCCAATTTAGCGATTAAATCCCTTAATTCCTGAATAAAATGGTGTTTTGCTTGAGGTCTTGTTTTACATTGTGGTGTTTCCATAACGTACAAAGGTTTATATTCCTTTAATGCTTCCCAAGCTTTTTTTTTCCATCACATGTAGTTTCTCCAATAAGAAGGTCTGCCATTCTAAAATAAGGGCATATATTTCCAATTCCAAATCCCAAAGCAGATTTGATCAAGGCACAAGTATTTGCTGGCAATAAATCTTCAGAGGCATAGTTCGAAAAATTTGTACCGCCACACAATCCAATGCCAATGCAATCCAATGCAAAAAGAACCTCGTCAGGAACGTAAAGGCAAAAAGTTCCTATTATTTTTTTTCCCTCATCCTTAGCTTTCTTAAGCTCGCTGATTCTAATTCCATAAATGTCACCCACCACAAAATCCCAAAAGCTCATTGCCTCAGGACGATTTTTCTGAGCATCAATGTAAATTTCCTTGAATATTGTGGGCAATACCGCTAATAATTGATCATGTTTATCAATATCAATTCCCAATTCTTTCCACATTGGATACCAATTTGGTTTTTCATCTATAGTCATTTTTTAAACCAAACTTTCATATTTAGTTTAAGTGTTATAAAAAGTAATAATAATTAAGTCTTTCGAACACAATTATCGAAGGAGTCGATGTATACCTTTAAATAGCTAATTGGACTCTTTTGACATTAAATTTAGAATAAATCATCTCAAATTTAAAAATAACGTATTAGATTAAATAAATCGGTTAAAGAAATCAATTCTTTTTAATTTTCAGGAAATAATTAGTAGTCTCAACCTTAAATTCCAAGACTGTTGCATCATGTTTTTCCACAAATCTTTTTATATTTTCTCCAGCTTCAACAAAATCTCCATTTATTTCAAGAATTTCACCAGATTTCATCTCATTCATCATTTCCTTAGTTTTTGCTACGGGTTGGGGGCAAACCAATCCGGTACAATCTAATTTTTTGACATTCTTCATATTTAAACTCATATTTTTTCATTATTTAGGGATATATAATATTATCGGCTTCTTCACACATTTCTAAAAACCCGTTCATCGTGGTCCTTGAAATTCCTTCGATTAATTCTTCATCAGCCATTCCTCTTGCTTTCATGCACACGCCGCAAGCTAATACTTTCCCTCCTTCCTTAATGACATCTCTCATCCATTTTTCAACATTATCATAAGTCGATGGATCTTGATTTTTTTTTCCAACCCAAATGCCATCCTCAACTAAAAAAATATTTACTTTATGCTCCTCTAAAAGTGCTGTATACGCAAATCTAAGAATCGTGAAAGGACTTTCATGGGTATAGTGACTCTTTCCAATTGCTATGGTAAAAACTTTTTTCTTATCTGACATTTTTTTTCATTAATAATGTTTTTTTTTAGCTAAGGTATTAGCATCATTCATTATATATTAAATTAATTGGAGTAATTTATTGATAAAATCGATAAATTAATATACTTATAAAACTTATATTTCAAATAGATAACAATGAGATTGCATTTTATTAGGAATTTCGTAAAATTAGTAAGGTACGAGAATTTTTCTGCATTATCAAGTGATCTCTCAATTTCCCAGAGCACGCTTTCGAATCAAATATCTCAATTAGAAAAAGAGCTCGGTGATATTAAATTAATAGATCGAACCACTCGAACCTTTAATTTGACTGAAGAAGGACATATATTTTTAAAACACGCCGAACAAATGATTGATATCATGGATAAATGCCTATTCGAATTATTTCGTTATTCAAGGGAGCAACATGAACAAATAACTATTTCAGCATCAACCTTACCAGGGTCTCACATGCTACCACCTTTTCTAGCAAAATTTAAAGCAAGCCACCCAAATGTAGACTTTAAGATAGTGATTAATAACTCGCAAAAATCAATTGATTTATTGAAAAAAAAGAACGCTGATTTTGCGGGAATAGGTAGTTTCATGAGTACCAAGGAGGATGAATTTGATTTAAAACCAATTGGGATGGATAACTTGGTGTTTATTTGTTCTCCCAATCATGAGCTATTAAAAGGAGGAATTGAAGAAGTTAATTTCGATGCCCTCGTTAACTATCCTTTCATAAGCAGGGAAAAAGGATCTGGAACACGTAAGATATTTGAAGAACATTTTCCAAAATTTAATTTACTTGATGTTCAGCTGGAAATCAATGATAATAATTCCATTATTTCCGCCGTTAGCGATTCAAAATATATCTCTATTATAAGTGAAATTATCGCATATAATGCTGAAAATGCGGGGCTCATAAAGATTATAAGAGTAAGAGAACATCCTGTTATTGCTAAAAGAGAAATATTTCTTATAAAATTAAAAAGCAAGGAATTGAACGGGCTAAAAGAAGTTTTTTGGAGTAATGTGGGAAAAAAAAAAGGGTAACAACTCTATTAAACATTATTTTTCAAAACCCCCTCCATTAAAATTGAGCAATCCCTGGAATTGTTGCTTGAGCGGATACACTCCTTTTATTAAAGTATAAATAAAGAAGATCACGAATAAGAGTGACCCCATGCTAGGGACAATTCCAGTAATGATATCGAATCCTGTGATATCGGTAATATCAAATGACCATATCGAGTAGATCAATAAAAGCACGGTAATTATAATCGAACAGGCTGATATTGCCGAGGCCATTCCTTTATTAAGATTGAAGGAAAGAGGACCCAACTTTAATTTAAAGAATTTAGGCTGGATAATGATGCTAAGTATTGAATGGGATACAATTTTACCCTCAAACTCAACCAAGATGTCTAAAAATCGCCGTTCATTTTCACTCTTCTTTTTTAATCTACCCATTTTTAGGGGCATCACTGAAAATATCATTAAAGGAGGATTTATTGCGTCTTTCTTCACTTCAACCTTACCACTTAAAGGATGTACTTCAAAACCTTCACCTTCAATTTTCAAATCCATGATCAGGGGTTTTTTTTATCAGTTACTATTTTAATTGTGGTCGTGTAAACGGATTTTCCTTCTTCATCTGCAATGATCAATTTTTTGTGAGAAAAAAACACGTAAAATAGGTAACTCTTTTTTTCCATCATTACGTTGTAATACTGAATTCCCATATTGATATCATATTCCCTCTGCCTTGGAGGTCGTGTTGAAGTAATTGTCCCGCCTTCTTGAGGTTTTGCTTCATTTCTTACACTAATTGGGCTCCCTGATTCAACATCATCGGAAATACTCTCTTTTTTTACCATCTTTTGTTCAGGAGCAATTGAAGGTGCCGCTTTCGGGCGAGGAGGACCTCTACCGGGAGGGGGAGGTGCCAAGACTTTTTCTTTAACTCGTTCTTCCATTTCTTCGTCCATTTCCAAGCTCTCTATTATGGATTCCTCTTGAGTCTCCTTTTCTTTTACCATCATCCCTGTATCTGCCTTTTCAACAACAATGGCAAATAAATCCCCTTCAGGTGCTTGTTTCATTTCCTTTTCTTCTTCCAGAGGTTCAATTTCGCTTCTCGAAAGAGCTATCGCTGGTTTGGATAATGTGCTTGGAGTACTTCTTCTCGATCCTTTCTTTCCTTTTTTTGCATTTGATAAAGCTTCCTTTTTATTGGATTTCTTTATTTCAGGTTCTTCTCTCAGCAATTCTGCAGGTTTTTCTTTTTTTATTAAATTTTTTAATTTTGTATTCCCATGAATATTTTGTTGGCTTTTCATACCAAAGAAAACCATGTTATTCCTTTCTATCTTGATCCCTTTTTCTTGTAATGCCTTGTAAATATCGTCCAAAATGATATTAATTCGCGTATTGTAGTTGTAATTCCCTATGAATCTGAATCCTGGTAAATCAATTGCCAATACTTTAGATTTTTTAGTATATTTTATTATATCCGTGTGAATTATGAGTTCTGAAATAGATTGTAATGTTTCCATTTTGTATAATCACTTATATAATTTTATTTTAATCGTTGATCAATTAATCATAAACAATATA
>DXJM01000405.1 GCA_019057355.1 Promethearchaeota archaeon
AATAATCTAATAATAATTATTGCAGCAGTTCAATTCATATTAGCACTTATTTTAAGTTTTAAGGCAGTAAAATCGAAAATTCAAGTAATATGGTTATTGGTTTTTGATTCATTTCTTCAAGCACTTATTTTCCTGGTATTTGCAGGATCACCCTTTTTAGATTTTGGAAATATTTTTCCATTTATTGTTGGACTCTCTCATTTATTAATCGTAATTTTTGTTCATAAGACCTTTTATAAAGGACAAAAACAAGTGTATATCCTATATGTCCTTATCATTGCATTAAGCTTTTTTGGATATATCTTAAGTTTTTATGATGAAATGCCATTTAAACATCCCATCTCAATCTATTTATTTGCTTGGTATATTTTTTTACTCACATCAACTCCTAATTTTTGGTGTTCATATGTAATCTTAAAACAGTATCTTGCATTTAGAAATAAAGACATACAACCATGGATAAAGAAAAGATATTTAATCACGGGAATTTCCCACCTACCTTGGGGGATTTACGGGTTATATACATTATTTTTTTGGTATGCAGGTAATATACTATTAATATATGCATCTGTCGTTTTATCCATTGCAATAACCATTTTTACTATAGGATATTTTATAACATGGGTTATGCCTGGATTCCTAAAGAAGTTTTTCAATAGGCATCATGAAATTAGAGACGAAAAAGATATGAATGAAGAAGAAATCAAGCAATTAATAAAGAGGGCATATAATGAATGAAAGCATGATTAATTTACTTGGAATTGAACTAATCAAATATATTAATATTGACTTGATGACCTCAAAGAGAATAATCAGGATGGCGATGAAAGATATCATTAAAAAGGACAAATTTTTAAATTTAAATGATGTCCTATTTGTTTTTAGAAATAATTTGAATAAACTTTTAAAAAGTCTCAAAATTCCTGATAATGAGTAAATAATTTCAACTCTAGAAAATGTTGCTATAAAATATCAATCAATAATTACGATGGAGATAATTTAAACTTTCATTTGAACCTTTCAACTATAAATCAAATTATATTCTTTTAATGAGATACTGAGTCTTTTTTTTCCTATAATTTTAGTTATTGATTCTTCTCAACATGATTATTGCTTTCAATAAAAAAAAATTAACTTCATCCGTTTTTGATGAAGAGTTAAATCGTTAGAATTTCAGAAGTTTCGATATTATCAGAGGGATTATAGACAGATCCATTCTTGCTTACGGATGTTATCACAGAAATATACGTGCCAGAAATTTTATCAACTTTGATTTTAAAGCTCACCAGGCCGCTTGAATCCGTGGTTCCCGTCTCAGTCAACTCAATGCCATTAGGTAATGTTAATTTTATGGAAACAAAAGCGCCTGCCACGTAATTTCCGGAATGATCTTTTATTACAACATTAGTATGAATGTAATATCCAATAATAGAGATAAAAAACCAAGAATATCGAGGAGTAGCACTCATGTCAATAGAATTAACATGAATAGTGTGTTGTTGGGCTTCATTCGTGGTTGCTGAAGCGGATTCTGATTGCAATCCTTCATTTTCAAAACAATCGACAGCAGACACTTTATAGGTGTAAGACGTGCTTGGGCTCAATCCAGAATCGGCATAACTATTAGAATCGGTTTCATCAATCTTTATTCCATTGCGATAAACATGATAATGATCAAGATCAGGCTCGATATTTGTATTCCAATTTAGTTGAATCGAATATTCAGATATTGTAGTTGCGTATAATCCCGTGACTTGTGAAGGGGGGTCGATGTCAGGGATAAGTAAGTCATTTGTAGTTGCAATGGCAGGTACAGATAATGAACCTTCATTTTTCGAGTGATCTTCTGCTGAAACTTGATAAGCATAGGTTGTATTAGGTGTTAACCCGGAATCAGTGTATTCATTTCCTAATACTTCGATAAGTTTCTGGCCATTACGATAGATATTATAGTGATCTAAGTCATTTTTTATGATTGGGTTCCATGAGAGGGTAATAGAATATTCGGATTGTGTAGTTAAGGATAATCCAGTGACTTGAGAGGGAGGAGTAGTATCATTTAGAGTTTGTCTATCAGTATCATGCATTACAGTCCACTCATGTAAAATGGGTGTATTCAATCCACTCTCTGAGGTAATAATTGCCTCTAAAATGATCCCTGTCGAGAGGAGGTAAGATAAATTATGGCCATTTACAGCCTCACTTGCAGAAACAAAAGCAATGAGATTATTGTCAGTTGTATAGATATTGTAGGCTATATCTGTTCCTTGTAATAATTCGTGTTCAGTTATAAACCAACTATCACTCCAATCACTTCCGTGAGTAATGGGAACCGATCGCAAGAAACCATCTGTTTCACCATATGCTAACGTGATGGATTTATTATCATGATTCCATTCAATATTTTCTGAACTTGCGATGCCATTAAGATAGTAGAAGGAATCCTGCCAGAATTGCCCGTTATTAACTTTTTGCATTTCAGAATATACATCATTACCCGCTGATAGATCGAGGTTTGTCAGGAGATCTCGAGCATTAGTGGTTTGACCGTTATCTAAACATGCTCGCGCTTGCTTGATCATAGAACTCCTTGCCATTTCTATCTTAGCCTCAAATGAAAGGTAATAGGGGATTAAACTTCCAAATGGAAAAATATCGGAATCCACCTTATTTAAAATTGATTCTGCTAGATTCCAAGCATTACTTGAAGTCCAATTTGAATTAATATGGGTGCTTCCTGAGTGGATTGGAGTATAGATTGATGCGCAAGGGTCTCCCAATGCCGTCCACATAACGCTTAAATCAGCAGGATATTGATTGTCGATCTCAAAAGTTATACCATTTATTGTCGCATCATTTGAAATTGAACCATCAGCTTTTTCATGTTCTTTGGGATATCCTGGAGAGGTCTCATAATGATGACGTGATAGTTCATTAAATTCTATTGTATTTAGAAAGCCCTCTTTTTCATTACAAAAGTCTCGGGCAGCTTCATACCTTAATTTTAAATCAGTAGTTGTACCCGTATCATAACCTCTTAAAGTTATAAAATAATTAGACCTATACCCCACTCCATTTTGGATTATTGATTGTTCTGGTGTCGTGAATCGTTGAGCGGTATACTCAATAATTGCAACCTTATCTTTATCAGCACAGAGTAAGTTAGAGCCATCTAAAGGAACGCTAGAATCAAAAATGTTCGATGGCGGAATAATTTCATCTAAATATTCAAAGACATCATCAATATTTCCCGCTTTCTTTAAAATTTCTCTATTTATGATAGTAGGATCCATTCCATGCGCCCAAACTTCTATAGAGCTCACATATACATTCGCAACAGCAAGCCCTTCATCATTTATTCCTCCACTTACACCTGTTTTTCCAGCTGTAATAACTGCACGGTAACCATGATAACTACCAGAAGGTGCAACCATTACAACAACTTGCGTTTTTCGTGAACTATCACGATTCTTATGTATTAGAGAATTTCCATTGACCGTGGCATTTCCGTGAGCAACCCATCCAGTGCAACCATTCTCTAAAGTGGCATCTTCATACATAAATGAAGGAAATAAGTTTAATGCAAGAACATCCATAAAAGGTACTTGAGCACCTTCTGCAATAGCTCGATATTCAATAATATCGTCCAAGAATTCTCTTTCAAATACCTCAGCTCTTTGGTTGACAATATCAAGAGTTTCTTCTTTTGTAAGTCCTGCATCATGTACATTTTTCCAAAATACTTCAATGTTATTTATAATTGCGGTTTTATATGTCGTGCCATGAATTAAACCTCTTTCTTCAGGAGTTCCTTTTAAAATAAGAATTTCTGATTCACCTTCAGTATCCAATGTCTTTTCCGATATACTTTTATTATCATTATTGTTTGGAATTAGATAAAATGTAATAGGAATGTTAATGACAGTACCTACAAAGAAAAACAGAAAAAAATATGCATAAATCTTTTTCAATTTATTTTCACCAAAATATAATTTTAAGAATTAGTTCATTTATTGCTTTTTTATAGGGAAAAAACCCCGTTGAGGTTGTGTTATTTAAATATTTAAAATATTTAAAGTTACTACTTAGGACCCCTAATATCCTATAAAAACGCAATATTTGGATTTTATAACGAAAATAAGGTTCCATTTCTACTAATTCGATTTTATTAATTCTATCTTTCCGAGAGATTCTAAAAAAATTAAATTATTTACTTTCTGAAGGCATATTTTACGCCTTTTCTTAGATCGGGGTACAAAAAAAAGATAGCTATTGAATAACTTTAAAAATATGAAAAATTATCGCGTATAATTTTCATTTCTAATAATCGTCGCAATCGACATCCCAAATCCTACACACATGCTACTAATTGCATGTTGCTTCCTTGAATCTTCTAATTGGTGAAGATTCGTGCCAATTAATCTACAACCCGTCATTCCAGTGGGATGCCCTAAAGCGATTGCTCCGCCCCAAGGATTAAAACGAGGATCAGTCCACTCAAAATCCAATTCCTTACAACAAGCCCATACTACCGGACTAAATGCTTCATTAATTTCAATAAAATCCATTTCATCAAAAGACATGTTTGCGCGATCTAAAGCCATTGGCATTGCCTTAATTGGTCCGTCAAGCATGAGAACAGGATCGCTTCCTATGATTGCGAAATCGACAATAGTAGCTCGTGGTTTGAGTCCTGATTCTTCAGCAAGGTCACGCGTCATCCATAACTGGGCTGAAGCACCATCACTTGTAGGACAACTATTGCCTGCTGTTAAAAATGCTTGAGACTTCCTACCGGTAATGGTTTTTAGGTTTTTAAGAACCTCTAAAGAAGTATTTGGACGAGGGGTTTCGTCATCCCGAGTTAAAATAGACATGCTTTCCTCTTCAACTACATTATTATCTTCATCAAGCAAGAGATTATCTTCATCATCCACTTTTGGACACCAAATTGGCTCGATCTCTTTTACTCTTTTATTATAGGTTTTGATTGCTTTTTGATGGGAATGAAGAGATATCTCGTCAAGCTGTTGCCTTAAATCGTCTTTATATTCCCCTTTAAACGCGCTCATTTCTATTCCTTTATGTCTACTGTAATAATACATGCCTAATGAGTGAGCAGAATTTATTTGAGTTGAAAGAGTAGTGTTAAATTCATTCATTCTTGCTACAACTTCTGAATTATTTAAAATTTTTTTATTTGGCGGGACCATAATAGGTTTTCCCTCTTTTTCATTATAGACGTACATGTCTGACATTATCGGATATTGATTTTGTAATTCTATCCCCCCGCAAATCACCGCATCATGTGCACCACAGGCGATTGCTTGCCATGCGGAGAGCACGGCTTGAGCTCCACTTGCACAATGCCTATTTATACTCATCCCAGCTACAGTTACGGGTAGATTTGCCCCTAAAGCGGCATTTCTTCCTATATCCATCGCACAAGACCCAATTTGACTATTACATGATACAATCGAATCACCAATTAATTTTTTATCAAACTCATTTCTCTTTAAAATGGATTTATAGCAATGAATTATTAAATCATCCCCCCGATGACGGGCTATGGTTCCATATCTTTTACCAATTGGAGTTCTTACATAATCAATTAAGACGGGTTCTCTTTTAGGATCTTTAAAATATTTTGAATATATATTTATACGTTCTTTCATAATTGTCTTATTGATTTGATAATATATAATCCTTCTTTATTCAAGGATTATATAAATTCAGCAAAATATTCTACAGGATTTCTTATCCTATTCTCAGAATTCTCATTTTCCTCGATATCATCAATCTCGCCCATAGCAATTACACCCATCAATTCAAACTTTTCTCTATCGAGCTTAAAAAGGTCATTGACAGCTTCTTTTTTATTTAATATTTCTCCTAGCCATACTGCACCCAAACCAAATGCGTGGATGCTTAAAAGTATGGTTTGAAGAAAAGCACCCATCCCTAGAAGATCTTTAATACGGTCATAAGATTTTTCCAGGTCTAAAAATATAACAAAATTAACAGGTGCATTTTCGATGATACTGCTGTACTTGGTACATTCTGATAGTAATCGCTTTATTGTAGGATATTCTACAACAAAAACTTTCCAGGGTTGATTATTTAATCCCGATGGAGCCCATCTAGCACATTCTAAAATGTTTCTTACCGTCTTTTTTTCAATTTTTATGTCTTTAAATTTTCTGATACTTTTTCTCGATTTTATAAAATCTAGATAATCTTCTGATGCATAAATCATGATAAAGAAAATATTGAATGTACTTATATAAATCTTTCATCTTTTAAATGGAGAGAGAAAGGATTAATATAAGAATTTAAATAACAATTCTTTTTTCATTATTGTAGAAAATTCAATAATAATTTGTATAAAGTAAAACTAAAAAGGGCGATTTATTTTTGTTAGAAAATAAGAGTGCTAATGAACTTTCTCAGAGAAAGTATGCCTTATTATTCAATTATTCAATTGCATGTATTGCATTTCATAAAATTATTTATGATCCAAACAATACACCCGTGAATTATAAGTATACCGATGTAAATCCAATGTTCGAGAAGGTTCTTTCACTCCAGAGGGAAAGTGTTATAGGAAAACCTGTCACAGAATTATTTGGAATAGATAAACCCCCTTTTTTTGATATTTTTTTAAATGTGGCTGAGACTTTAACTCCAATTTCATTTTCAAGCAAATTTGATGTGTTAAATAAATATTTTAAAATATCGGCATTTTCATACAAGAAAGGAACTTTTGTTGTTGTATTTGAAGATATTACTAGCTACATGGAAACAATTCAAAAATTAAATGAAAAAGAGGAAGAATTAAATAGGTTTAATCTTCAATTAGAAGCTGATATTGCACTAAAAACTAATAAAACACGAGAATCCGAGAGTAAATTTAAAAATATCATTGAATCAAGTCCGATGGGCATCCACATGTATAAATTAGAACCAGATGGAAGACTCGTCTTTCTCGGAGCAAATAGCTCTGCGAATAAAATTCTCGGGGTGAATCACTCGATTTTTATAGGAAAAACGATTGAAGAGGCATTTCCCCCCTTAATAGAAACAGAAGTTCCAGATCAATATCGTAAGGTTGCTAAGGACGGAGGAGTATGGTCAGTAAATCAAATTAATTATCATTATGAACAAATACGAGGTGCTTATGAAGTTCATGCCTTTCAAACCTCACCTGGAGAAATGGCCGTGTTTTTTTCAGATATCGCCGAACGATTGAGAGATAAAAAGGAATTAGTGGAATCTGAAGAGAAATATCGAGCTTTGTTTGAACAAGCCGCAGATGCAATAACAATTACTGATCCCACAACAGGGAATATTATAGATTTTAATACGAAAGCATATGAAAACCTTGGATACAGTCGTGAGGAATTTGAAAAAATGAGAATTTCAGATTTTAACATGAGCGAATCAGAAGAAAGTGTCATGAAACATATTGACAAAATTATAAGAGAGGGTTCTGATCTTTTTGAAGTTCAATTTATGACAAAGTTAGGGAAAATAAGAGATACTCTTATTAATGCAGAAAAGGTAAAAATCCAAGATAAATATTATATTCAAGCTATATCGAGGGACATAACTGATTTAAAGCGTGCTGAACTAAAATTTCATCAAGCGTATAATTTAGCTGAATTTTATAAAGACTTATTTGCTCATGATATTAGTAATATCATGCAGAATATTCTAACCTCTACAGAGCTTTGTTCCATTTATTTAAAAAAAATGGAAAATCCCGAAAAAATCGATAATCTTTTTGATCTGATAAAAGCTCAAGTAAAAAGAGGTGCTGAATTAATATCGAATGTCAGAAAATTATCATCACTACAAGAAAACAACCTACACTATAAAGTAATTGAAATTAATGCTTTACTTAATGAATTAGTAAGCAAATTAGAGGGAGATTATCTTGAGATAAAGATAAACTTTCAAATAGAATCAAAAAAAGAAAGTATCCGTGTTAAAACATCTCCACTTCTAAGCGATGCATTTGAAAATATTTTAAAAAATGCGATTATACACAATGACAATAGTAAAATTGAAATCTTTGTTAAAATTACAGAGTTAGAAAAAGAAAATAGCAAATTTATAAAACTAGAATTTATTGATAATGGTAAAGGTGTGATCGATTCTCAGAAGAGTGAAATTTTCCAACGTCAAATCAGTGATGATCAAAAATCAAAAGGAATTGGGTTAGGACTTTTGTTAGTCAATAGAATCATCGAGAGTATTAAAGGAGAAATCTGGGTTGAAGATAAAATAAAAGGAGATCATGCCAAAGGAAGTAATTTTGTCATTATAATTCCTGATTTAAGTTAAAAACTTTCATTAAAAGTTTTCTATTTTATTCCATCTTTTATGACAAGGATTCATTAAAAAATCTAAAGAATACGTGCATAATATCTTAAGATATATTCAGATATCTTTTTTACTTAAATACGATTATTTCTATTTCTAAATTAGAAATAAAACAGGTTATTTCTGTAATACTCATAAAGTGAAGTAAATATGGGAAGATATCTAAAAAAAAATGATATATTGGTAGGTTCTCCTCAGGAGACCATGGGATTTTCTAAGGATTTTGACTTTCCGGAAATGACTCTATTTCAAAACCTCCTTATTAAAAAATTTGATTTTACTTCAATTGATCAATTAATCGACATAAAGCAACACCTAATGGGAAGAAAAATCCTCATTGTAAATGCTCAAGAACTCTTTGAAAATAAAAAAATTCCATTAGAAGTATTAAAAAATACGATAGATGATTTGAAGGCATTTTTAAGACAAAATGGGGGTTCGATAGGGCGCCTTGGTGAATATTATCTCATATTGACTCCTAACTCAAATGTAAAAATGAGTTTTTAACAATAACGAGCAAATAATGATCTCAGGTTTTTTCAACAATAGTTAGTAAAAGCTATATAGATAGTTCGAATAATTTCATTTTTATGAAGTCTAAAGGTTTATTTTACTGTATTTTTTTATTATTATCATTGTAGTAAAAGGGATATTTAATGAAACTATACACCATTTATGAGAATGGAACCTTAAGAACGATTAATAAAGTAGATTTTATGGAAAGTAAAATATTTATAATAGATGATGATAAAAAAATTTATATTTGGGTTGGATTGAAGGCCTCTAAGAATAAAATAAAATTTGGTGAAGAAAAAGCTAATTTATTAAATCAAAAAAAGAAAAAACCAATTAAGATTGAATTAATAGAACAAAACAGGGAATATGGATCGTTTCTTGCTATAAAGGATATATTAATGAAGGGTATTGATGATAAAACAGAAATTAAGAGAAGGAAAGAACTAAAACTAAAAATTGATGAAACCAAGGAATTGATGGAAGCTGGATTAGAAATAGATCTTGAGGCTGAAATAACCTTGCTCGCACATAAAATTTCCTTAGAGAAAAAATCCTATGAAGAATTAAGCAGTAATCTCGCAAAAAAACAATTGGAATACATTAAAGGTGTAAAGAATATAAAAAAGAGCGAGATCGAAGAGAAAAAAGAAGAAATCTTTAAATCCACTACCACCTATGAGGAACTTTGTTGGTTACTTGCAGAATTAGAAATCCTAAAAAAGAAGTAAGTAAATTTACATTTTTACCTTGATGATAATTTTAATAATAATCTACGCCTAAGTCTTTTATACTTTATTATCAG
>DXJM01000406.1 GCA_019057355.1 Promethearchaeota archaeon
CCATTGAATGTCGTAAAGAGTTTTTTCTAGTTATTCCCATCCTTCGGAAATATTATGAAATATACATGCAAATTGTTTAATTGATTTACTTGGCTTTTCTTTCGTAATTAAACGAGAAATAGCCTTTTAAATCGTCTCGTCCATTTGTTTTTATGTCATTAGTTCTTTATAGACGTGTTCTGGTAAATTAATTGTTCGATGAGTCATGTAAAAGTATTAACAGCAATTAGATATTTATTTTTTTTTAAGATAATCATTCTTTTATCCTTATTTTTCGTCGAAACTGTGAAAAATAGTTGTAGAAAATAAAATTTATATATCTCTTTAGAATTATACTAATACTATGGCTTATGACAAATTTATCAAAAAATATTATTCAGAAACACTCCTCTTAGGGATATTATTTCTGTTTTTTTTTCAGCAGGTAACGGATTTCGTGGAATCAATCTATCTATTAAACCTCATTGAAACGGATATCAATGAAAATATTGCAGCTGTTTTATTTTTATTCACCCCTCTCCTCCTCCTGGCATTTAAAAATAATTTTCTAAACAAATTGATGGTGCTTGTTGTAGAAATAATGGCAATCTGTAGAATATTTTCTCCTTTTTTTAGCACTCAGATAAAAATGATTTTGACAGGTTTGGGCGTGGGGTGCTTCATGGTTTTTTTACCCGCATATCTTCAAAATAAAGCTTCAGGCAATCATGAAAAACATGGATTACAAATGGGAATTGCCGTAGGATCTGGTCTAATTTTATCAATATTGCTTAAAACGCTTGGCTCCTCAATGGACTTATCATTAACATTCTGGTTTCAGTGGATCGGTTGGATACTTGCTGCTTATGTAATGATGATGGCAATAAATTTATACAATTGGGATAGAACGGTCAGTAGCAGACCAAGTAAGAATTTTTCTCGCGGAGAGAAACAATGGAAATGGAAATTATGGGTTCCTTGTTTGGGAGTAGGAAGCATTTTAATCTTATGTTATTTTACATTTAGTAGCCCGACCGTTATTGCAAGGTGGTCAGAAGGAAATATAATTGCAATAACAACCATTCTCATCTTAGTAATCACGAGTTTTATCACGATTGCTTACATGAAACCATATTTCTTTGGTAAATTACCCATGAGCGTGGTATTGCTCTGGAATGGTATCTTTGTTTTGCTGTTAGTTCTCACCATAGCTCTCAATCAAATTCCATTTATCCTCATATCATCATATCCTTATCTTGCCCCCGAAACAACAATACTCCATCACGCTATCTTGTATGCGATGCTACTATTATCACCAATTATCCTCATAGATTTTAGCTTTCTCATGCAAGAAATATTTAATAAGAAACCATCTATTCGAAGCATGGGAACTTCTTTCTCCATGGTGTCATTATTCTTCCTATTGATGATCTTTTCTGCGGTCTTTGTTCCCACGTGGGACTACATCCCTATTATTGGACCAATTTTCAAGGATATGATTTGGCTCGTTTTTTTAATAGTTGGAATCATGCTACTGTTGTCTCTCTTGTTAGTAAAAAAACCTTCATTCACCTTGCCTAGAATTTCCCGACAAGTCATGATGATCAAGCTCAAGAGACTTAGCATCATAGCGGTGATTGCTGCTGGAACGATTATTGGAGTGACGGTATTAGAAATCCCCTTCGTTCAACCCTCCCTTGATGCGAGCACTCTTAGAATTTTAACCTATAATATTCAACAAGGCGCTTCTGATGGTGGGAGTATGAACTTTGAAGGACAGCGTGCTCTCATACAAAGGCTAAATCCGGATATTATAGGCTTACAAGAGTCTGATACCGCCAGAATTGCGAATGGTAATAAGGACTTTGTGAGATATGTTAGCAACACGCTTGGATATTATTCGTATTACGGTCCTAAAACGGTTACTAACACGTTTGGGATCGCATTATTATCGAAGTATCCTATCTGCGATGCCCGCACGTTTTACATGGAATGCGTTGGGGAACAAACAGCAACGATATGGGCTCACATTACTATTGGGACTACGACATTTAATGTTTTTATAACTCATTTGGGAAATTACGTAAATACGTCCACGGGAGATAGAAGTCACATTGTTCAACAAGAGAACATATTAACCGTGACTGAGGGAAAAGAAAACGTCATATTAATGGGCGATTTTAATTTTGAACCTGATACTGAACAATACAATATTACTGTTGCACAACTATATGATACATGGGAACTGGTATTATCTGCAGATCCTACGAAAGCAGTTGTGGATCCCATCCTTCCAGGAGGAAGGGAGATCCCTAGCGAACGAATTGATCATATTTTTGTCTCGAACCATTTGAATGAATCACTCACTAGTATCCATTATACGGGAGGATATGAATCCGATCATCCAGCATTATTCGCAACCATAAATATGACAAGCATTTAATTACTAATTTTATTTTTTTTTTCTTAATTCAACATTTTTTTTTCTCTCCCTGAATTTTAACAGCAAGATCGTATCTATTTATATTAATACTTCAATGTAACATA
>DXJM01000407.1 GCA_019057355.1 Promethearchaeota archaeon
CATCGCCAAAAAAAAAAATGGATTTAATATTGTACTCAATGTGGCTCCAATTGGGGTTTGAAATAAAATTGTTTTTCACCTTTTATAATATATATTATTTTAATGTATTGATTAAATATTAGGTAAAAATATTTATAAACATAGGTTTTATATTTAGTTAGACAATAAAAATCGTTTTTTTATGTTTGATAATCATTAAAATTCGTTCACTTAACTCAGTATTTATGAGCAATCAATGAAATGAAAAAAAAAGTTGTGAAAAATTGATGATTGTTGTCAAATAAACTTGAGTGTAATTTTATAGGTCTTTAAAATTTTTATTAATGAGGATTGGCTTTATTTCTTCAAGATATCAGATAATGGCGTGGCCTTATTTGAAAAATATTCATAAATTTCTTCAAAAATATCGAGTATTCTCGATTTATCTTTAGGCTTACTTCTAATGATAAAATATGGTCCAAGACCTGCTTCTTGAGACGGACTAAGAAAAAAAGTAAGATATTTATCGTATCTTATTATCATGAAGTTAAATCTTTCGATTTTTTGACAAACAAGAATTCGTTCCTTGATTTCGGGAATAATAAATAAATCCTCAAGCTGTCCATTAATTTCAATATTGTTTAAAAAGGAGTTATCAGTTATTAATTTTAAATTTGTATCTACAACAAATTTTTTCATGACATCATTCTCCCCTCTCGCATTAGAGAAAAAACTTCGCGTGATTTCAAGAGCTATCGGCACGGAATTCCATCCTATCAATTTAAGCTCAAACTTTTTATCTTCAACGTTATTTTTAATGATATCAATTATTTTATTTCCAACACTCATGAATGTCCATTGATTGAAGCATATCCTTGCTCCTTTTAAGTATGGGACGATCTTTATGATAAACTTAATAGGAATTACTTCATTAGAAACATTTCCAAAAATTTTTCTCGTATTATTCAGTACTGCGATATTTGTTATCTGTTCAAGAATTAACATTCCTAAATAAGAGAGAAAATATTTTTTCTTATTTAGATAAACCAAATTGGAATCCATTAATTTAACCAAATGGTCTTTTACAGTCGAAGTTTTTTCTTTAATATATCTCGAAGTATCTGTTAGATTGAGACCGTCTCTATTTTCTTCACATGATTTTAATATTTTTAAAGAAATCTCATTTGAAAAAGAGCTCAACAAGCTAACAAAATCAGGACTCCATAAATCTACCATTATTTAATATATCAATTTAGTTATTAATAAAAATATGTTAGGAAATAATAAAAAAAAAAGGTTGCAAAAAATATCTATATTTTTGCTAACCAGGTCCCTAATGGGGGAAACATGTAATACGGATTACGAAGTCCAATGCCTATATCGATATGTGCACTTTCTATAATGTAGCATTCATCATTCACGTTTTTAGTCTTTCCATTTACCAGGTCTTTCATGATTTGGTCGGCATCGACAAAATCAAGAATATCTCCCTCACCGTCTGCGAGAAAACATATCAAGGGTACTTGGATCTTGTCCATGTGGTCGGTATAATAATAATACCCGTCGCACCATTTAGGACTTGGAGGTTTTAATCTCAAATCATTTAACCACCCATTTTTCCAAAATTCCCTCACGCATTGATTGACATAATAATCAAGATATTGACTTAATGTTCGGAAATACATCGTGTCTACGGCATATGAAAAAAAGAAATTCATTAATTCTTCATTGAGATTTGTTATATCTAAATTAACAGTATTTTTAAGAAAATCCGTTAGGGTTTCTCCTAATATCTCTTCATCCACAATTAATGAAATCATTCCTTTAAACAGCGAATCAATTACATTAATATTCGTCAAGCTATCAAGAAGAGCCCCTGCATCTAGGACTAAATCCGTGGCAAGTAGGCTCCAAATTAAGACATTATCGATCAAATCTGGTAAAACTGGAATCATGGCGGGATCTATTCCAATAAATCCTGCAACTGTTTCTGGACCTTTAATTACGCCATTTCTTTCGCGAACAAGTGCATCATAAGAGCGGACATGGCCGTCCCATCTAAATGTAGTTCCTTGCAAGTACATGATGCTGACGAGACCTCCAGTACTGTGCCCTCCTATAGCAGGGTGCATTCCTGTTATCTCATTAACTTTTCTTACAGCGGCTCTAACATCATAAAGTGCAAAATGATCCATACTCGTCTTCCCATCTCCACCCCCGCTTTTCATTTCACCATAACCAATCCCTCTATAATTCCCAAACCAAGGGTCATAACCCATTTTCCATAGATAATAAGCTATGCTATAATAAAGCATAGGATCATCTTCAATTTTATTATCTCCTACCGCCCACTCAGCAATATCCTCTGGTAGTGTTATATCAAAGTTTTCTTTCATGGTTGGCGTCGAGTATGGCAAGAATTGGTTAATATTGCAGCCCAACCCTGGAAATAACAATACTGGTTGTGCACCATCATTAAATTCCTCCCCAGGAGCATGATATCTAAATACCTTGACAATTATATTATCGTTAGTTTTAGCATCATAGATCCTCCCAATATTATCGTAAAATCCTGTACCCTGTGAAACGCTAGTACTTGATAACGCGACAATACTTGCAGTAAAACCAAGAAAAGAAAAAGATGAACATAAAAAGATGGTTATAATGATGCCTACTTTCAATTTATTTTTCTTTCCATTCATACTTTATTTCACATTTTTTTTAGTAAATTCCACTCTAAATATTTCATTAAAAAAAAGTTTTTTACATGAAAATATTTAA
>DXJM01000035.1 GCA_019057355.1 Promethearchaeota archaeon
AACGAAAGAAACCCTATCAGAGAGTGAGACTAAAATAAACCGAATAATTGAGCAAATTAAACTATTATTTGATTCATTGACGAGCATAACCGCTTCGGCAGAAGAACAATCGAGCACGATGGAAGAAGTATCTATTATGGCAAATAAATTGGATGGTATGGCTTTAAGACTAAAAGGCAAGTTTAAATCGAAAGATTAAGAATATCGAGTTTTTTTTTTAATATTTATATTTTACTTTATTCACTTATTTTAAACAGATTTTGGCATTATTTAGGAATTTATTCGATAACAAGCAGACAACTAATAATGTAAGGAATAATACCAAAGAATGAGTCCATGAAAAGGATTTATAATTCTACGTTACTTGGAAAATATAATAATTTTTAAATCACCACACCTATCGCATATTTACTTGGTTCATAAACCATTTGAACAGAATCATGATAAGAATTTCTTTCTCTTTCCATAATAATTAATAACATCTTTTTTAAACACTTTTAATTAACATGCTTAATAAATATCACTCTTCTGAACTATAGTCTTAAAATCGATTTAAAATTGAATGCACCCGGGTTCTTTTATTAAAAAATGTTTTTTGTTCTAAAGAGATCATTGAATATTAAACAAAACAAGGTATTTTAGTTGATATAAAAAAAGAAGCGTTTATTAATAATGGTTTTCTGGATATTTTTTATCTAATTTTTAAGATAATATGGACATCGCGTGCTATGACATTGCACGTTCAATTTATATACAGAACATCTCCCGATCATTTTTTGTTCTGGCAGAGGAAACCCCATGTTCTTCAAAAATTTCACTCCTTGATCGAGGGTTACATACGCACTGAGTCGACAGCATCTAGGCCCTCCAAGCTTGCCAATCCGTTCTAAAGCTTTTAAAGAGGCTTCAAATGCAACAGAACGTTCTTTATCGTGAAATGGTGTTCCTTTTTGAACGATGCTTAGTGCAATACCCAGACCCGAACCAGCCCCGCACGTCCCGCAAAACCCGCAACTACCCGCAGGAATCTTCAACCCGCGCATGAATGCTTCTTTTATTTCTTTTTCGGTGAATTCAAATCCATTATTCCTCAATGATGCAATCAAGATGGTTGGCACAATTCCATGATACCAAGGTCCATGAAATGGTAAAGATTCTGAAGCAGTCCATATTTCTGCGAGTGCATCTATTGTCTTTTCAAGCATTAACACGGGATCTCTTTCATTTTGCTCCAAGATGACAGGTAAAACTTTTGGCATGAATTCCATGTAATCATCCATGGTTAGGGCATCAAATTCTAAGACTTTTCCCATAAAATCGTCGTAAAAGTTAAAGGATTTCGATAACTCAAATTGTTCTTCATTCATTTTATTCTCACTTTTTCCTACTTGTTTTGCATGACCTTTTAAAACCTATCTTCAAGAATTTAAAATTGTTGATCCATTTTAATATTTTTCAAAATGGAACAATAACTATTAAAACAATTAATTATTTGAGAAATTAATGATTGAGGACAGGTTTAAAAAATATATACAAGAAATAGAGGGAAATACCACCTGCAAGGAATTTTTAGAAATAAATCGAATGCTGATTGCACGGATAACAGGTGACAAGGAAATCATCCAAGAATATCATATTCACAAGGCTCTTTCCAATTTAAAACGCTTTACAATTTTAAATGTATTACAACATAAACCCATGTGTACGTGCGCGCTAGCAAGGATCTTTGGCGTTTCTGATGGAACGATTACTCACCATTTAAAGATTCTAGAAGCTGCAGGGCTCATAATTGGAAAGAAAGAGGGTTATTTTACCAGATATTATACAAAAAAGGAATTGATTGCGGAATTGACATGAACGAAAGAACATAGATTAAAAGCATGATTTTTTTCTTCTCTTCATGGTAACAGGGAAAGGGGAGGGGACCGTAATGAGAAAAATAAATATAGAAAATTTTTTTGGAGTAGATTTAAAAGGAATTAGATTGAATATTACTAGTAATTATAAATCAATTCTATCTTAAAAATAAACTAAAAAGTGAAAATGAATTTGAGCTTGCTAAAAGATCGAAATAAATTGTTTATATTGATGTTAATTCCATCGTTAATTATCGCCACGATTATTTTCATCATTGAATTCATGTTAGCCCCTCATGATCCTCCTTATGTTTCTTTAGTGGGATTCGGCATATTGATTGCTTTTGGAACTTTTATTTATTTTAAAAATACAACTAAAGTAAAGGAGACCAAAGAGAAAAAAGAAGCTCTGAAAGGATATCTCTTGTACGTGATTCCTTCGATCGTCATCTCAGTAATCTTATTTCTGATTTTTCCTCCATCCCCTCCCTATCTGTTAGTCTATGGTTTAATTATTTTTTTAGTAGCATATACGGTTGTATTTTATTTAGCAATAAAAGCGGTAAAAGAATAAAATATGAAAGAATAACTTTATGCTAAGAGCTTTCAAGCTAGAAGGTGATAGTGCTACCCTAAAAACATCCCTTTTCTTTTCTATTTCTTTTTATTATTATTTTATTTCTTCTTTTCTAATCTCTTATAAGGGAATTAATTATTTCTTTCACTCGCCCAATTTCACCGCACCTCAAGCGAAATTTCATCCCGTGAGGTTGATTAGGAGAATTTATAAGCACTTCTCTTACTATCACTTCGGTTAACTTTCCAGATCGCTGGTCTTTCTTTAATACGATTAAAACTCGCATTCCTGATTTAACCCTCACTTTTCTTGTTCCTTTCAATATAAAAGCTCCCCGTTTCAATTAGACTTTCTCTAATAACCATAAGTATTCCTTTCATTTCATTTTTTTCCTTTTTCATCTCATTTATACGAAATAAATCAAAATCATTCGTTTCGATAGTTTAATTTGTCTAGTATGTCTTATAATATTATAAAAATACATTTTGCCAAAATAAATATTGCTAAATATTAAGGTATGCGAATTTTGCGGAAAAAAATGCAAGATTTCATATATGAAACATGGGTCGAGAGAAGAATCAGTTAAAAATAACCAAATTCACATCAATATAGCGCAAGATCCACAATATCACTACTTTTGTAATAAAGAGTGTAAAATTAACTGGATCTTCCAACATGATACAAATTAAGCCTCCATCTTGGCCTGTTGCCAGATTCCATCATTTCGTTAATTAGAATAATCATAAAAATGGCGTCTGATAGTCCATTAAAAATGTCATTACACGTGCTTCTCTAATTTCCGATTTTTGTAATTAGTCTCGTTGTCATTTCAACCGGATAGTTCTCAAACAAGCTGACCTTTACTTAGTTATGAAATGTTCAAATAATCACGAAGACATGAATGATGGATAGTTTAAATAAGAAAAATAATACTCCCAACTTGAATTCTTGAGATCGGAAAAGCGTCGTCTAGTGAAATATTTTAGATCTCGTTTGTCGCCTTCTCATTAAAAAAAAAAAACGAAATGCAAGGAAATTGTATACATCTCAGAAAAC
>DXJM01000408.1 GCA_019057355.1 Promethearchaeota archaeon
ATACCTGTTTTGAAGACAGATATAATCTTGATAATTTTGAGTCCTAAGAGTATTTTCTATGAGATCAAATATTAAATCATAATATTGGCGTAATAATTCCTGGGGAAACAAATTCATTTCAAATATCAAAGAAGTTACTATTTCTTCACATAGAATTTGTGAATTCAATTGTTGGTTAAATATATAAAAATGCATTAGTGATTTTTCTATTCGAGTATTAACGATATTTTTAGCTATTTTAAAGCCCAAGTCGTTCTTTGGATCAAGAAAATATGGAAAATTCTTATCATCAAGGATTTTTACATAATCAAGCATTGATGTAAGCTTGTCAACAGAATAATCCAAGGAAGGAGGTTCAATGCCAAATTTTTGACAAAATTTCTTTTTTGATTCATGTGCCGGGAACGATAAGGGATGACGGGATATTATATAATATCCAGCAATGAAAAATTTATAGGTGTTATGTGGTATCTTGCCTGTTATTTTCAGGTATCGATAAACAAGGGAAATAGAATCAAGAATGATATCTTGGTTTATTTCAAATTTTTTTAAAAATTCTTCACCATCTTTTATTAAATCTATTGTGATGCGATCTTTTGTATTTAAAATCTCTTGTTGTGGTATTACTACCTCCATCATTTTACAAGCACGACCCTATTTTTTTAGTTTTTTTTGAAGTGATATACTGATATTATTATAATATCATCGAGGATATATAAATGCATCGTAAGTGATGCATTAAAGGATCAAGAATGCATTAAATTTAAATATTCGAATTCTTTCCATTGTTCATAAGAAAAAAATAATTTTGTCGAAGTTTTTCTAAAAATGCCACCTGTCAATAAACCATCAAATTTACCACGAATTACCGTGAGTTTAGATCCATTTGATGATGCAATTATAAACCAGATGGCTGAAGAAATGTCAAAATCTAAATCAGAGATCCTGAGAAATATTATCAATGAATGGATCATTTCTAATCCAGATACATTAAAATTAAAGTATGGAATTATTTTTGAGGATGTTCGGAGAGAGATTCAAATTAAGAATGAGGAAAGAAACATAGAAGATGATATAAAACAACTTATTAATTTTTTCAAACGTGTAAATAGTATAGAAATTGACCGGTTAGCCGAAAAATTATCTATGAGCTCAAAAACGCTTTTAGATTTATTAGAAGATAATGGTGATGAAATGGAAAAATTGGGTCTAAATCTCCAAATTGATGTGAATATCATTAAGAAAGTAAATTAAAATTCTTGTAAAATTAACATTAACCTTATTTTCTTTTTATTGAATCTTCCAATAATAAATAGAATGGAAATATATCATAAAACCTCTTAGTAATGTTTATAAGACCTTTAGAATTCCCTTTAAAAAGTAGGAAATTGGAATAAACAAGAAATAATCGTGATAATTCATACATTAGCACTTTTAAAAAGGAAAAAACAATAAAATTAAGGGAATCCCCACCACTATTATAATTACCTCAATAATAAGCCCTAGACGCCAATAATCTCCGAACTTATAACCGCCAGGCCCCATTACAAGTACATTTGATTGGTGTCCAATAGGGGTTAAAAATGCCGAGGAACCACCGATCAAAACAGCTATTAAAAAGGGATCGATCGATACACCAAATGTCATTGCTAAATTTATTGCTATAGGTGCTATTATGATTACGGCAGCTACGTTATTTATTATATCCGATAAAAACATTGTTATTATTAATATTAAAATGAGTGCGATTAAAGGAGAAACGATAATTCCCGATTCTAATAATATTGAAGCAATGAATCGGGATCCTCCCGTAATTTCTAGCGCCAGACCTACCGGAATCATTGCTCCAAGTAAGATAATAATAGGCCAATTAATACTTTTATATGCCTCTTCTAATGAGATAACTTTAAACAGAATCATCGTTAAAGCCGCAATAGAGAAAGCAATATGAACTGGTAGGATATTGAGTGCTGATATTGCCAATGCTGTACCAAAAATAATAATTGAAAGAAATATTTGACGTGGTTTACCAAGATTTATTGATCTTTCAGCTAGGGGTAAACAACCAAGATCGGATAGGGTCGCGTCTAATGTTTCTTTATGACCTTGTATAAGCAATACATCACCAATTTTGAGCTTAATTCTATTTAGTCTCGTTATTAATCTTTCTTCATGATGGGCTATTGCTAAGAGATTTATGCCATAAGTATTATATAAATTAAGAGATTTTACGGTTTGCCTATTCATGATGGAGGTAGGGCCAATGACCACCTCCATCACGCTCACTTCATCAGATCCAAATATTCCCTCCTTAAATGTTCGATCCTCACTAAGTTCGAGTTTAGTATCGTTTATAAAAAGTTTTAAATCTTCATGATTACCTTCGATAATGAGAATATCTCCTTCTTGTAAAACTCTCAAATTTGAAGGGGCGGGATGCATTGTACGGTCTCGTATGAGATTAATTATAATTACATCAGCACTAGTAATATTTGTGATATCATAAAGTCTCTTTCCTACAAGTTTACTTTTCTCTGTTATGTGAACCTCAGTGAGATACTTGTTGATCTGAGTTAATGCACCTTCTGGATCACGTCTTTCTCTTTTTGGAATGAGGCGCCAACCCCCCAATGCTATAAATATAATACAAGCAAGAGAAATTCCTATCCCAATTAGTGAAAAATCAAACATGTTGAATGGTCCCACTCCATTTCTCACTCTAAATGAAGAAACAATAAGATTTGAAGGAGTGCCTATTAATGTTATCCACCCTCCAAAATGGGAACCAAATGCTAGGGGCATCAAGAAGATTGATGGAGATTTTCCTGCTTTACGAGCAAAACGGATAGCTACGGGCATTAATAACGCTAGGGCCCCTACATTATTCATGAACGCAGAGAGAATTGATACAGCCATTAATAGAATAAAAATTTGAAGGATCGTGTTGTTACTTACCTTAGACAGCTTTTTCGATATTTCATCAACCAATCCAGAATTGATCAGTCCCTTGCTGATTATTAAAACTGCAATAACAGTAATAATAGCAGAATGAGAAAATCCTATGAATGTTTGTTCAAAAGGTATAATTCCTATTACCGTGATAAACAATAATGCCATGATTGCAACGATATCATAACGCCAAAAATCAAAAATAAAAAGTATGATTGCTATTAATAATACAATGAAAACAATGATCATTTCTATAGGCAATTATATCCCTTCGCTTCTGCAATTGTTCAAAAATAATAATTATTCCATTTCTAAAAATCTTTTTTGAAATAATGAATCTAGTAATAAATATCTTTTATCATATTTTTTTAAATTTGAAAAAAATTGATTGGAATCCAAATAAATATTCCTTTAGCAATAGTAATCTTAGGAAACGATATTCAACATTTTTTAACCTTTCTACAGGATTAAATAAAAGAACTATGATTGGAGAAACATGAATTTAAAAAAAGATAGAGTCATAAAAAACTTTCAAAAAATTTTTCAAAGATATATTAAAATAGTATTATTTGCTTCCCGCTATAATTTTTATTTGTGAGCTGTAAAATCTTTTAGATTTATTAGAGGTCAATGGTGATGAAATGGATAAATTAGCATTAAATCTCCGCATTGATGTGAATATCATAAAAATATAAATTAAATTCTGCTATTACGATTATAATATCCTTTTCCCCTTGGAGAATTTTACTTTAGTAATATCTCTTTAATAATACTTTTAAGCCATTAAGGAATTATTAAAGATAATAATCTAGAGGTTTCTAATAAAAATGCATGATATAAAAAATATAGTAATTATTGGTTCTGGACAGATGGGAAGCGGTATAGGGCAAGTTGCATTAATGGCAGGATATAATGTTACAATGATAGATATTAAAGATGAATTTGTAGATAAAGCTTATATTCTTATTGAAAACGGTATAAAGAAATTAGAAGAAAAAGGGGCTTTAGGAGAGGGGATATCTGCTGCGGATATCATGGAAAGATGTAAAAAGTCTACTGATATTGCATCAGCGATGAAAGATGCAGATCTCATGATTGAAGCAGTTGTTGAAAATATGAACATTAAAAAAGACGTGTTTAAAACCTGTGGTGAAAATTCTCGAAGTCACTGTATTTTAGCATCAAATACATCGACCATGAGTATTACAGAAATGGGGAAAGCATCTGGTCGACCAGATAAATGTATTGGATTACATTTTTTTAATCCAGTGCCCCTAATGAGATTAATAGAGGTAATATATAGTGAAGAGAGTTCTAATGAAAGCATTGAAATTGGAATGAATTTTAGTGAAAAGCTTCCATGTCTTAAGGGGAAAAGATATATTGCAAAAGTATTAAAGGATAGACCCGGATTTCTCGTGAACAGAATAACGGCGCCGGTGCAAATTTATCAAAATTACGTGTTTGATTCATGTGCTGAAAGAGGAATTTCATGGGAAGCATTAGATAATGATACAATCGGGGGACCAATGGCAATAACTGTCTTAGCAGATTTTACTGGAATTGATACGATGTATCACGGGCAACTATATTATTCAAAAACATTGTCTCCAGATTTTGCGCCAGGAAGAGTTGTGACTCAATTATTCAATGAAGGAAAATTTGGAGCAAAAACAGGTCAAGGTTTTCATGATTGGTCAAAAGGAAGACCTCAACCAAATAAAGATGCCGGTAAGGCAAAAATCTATAATATAAAATATCCAATAGCAATAATGGTTAATGAGGCTTGCCGTACACTGGAGGAAGCAATAATACCCAGTTGGAAAGTAATTGATGATGCTTTGATGGCGGGGTTTAACATGCCTCCACCCATGGCTCCAAATATAAATAACTCGGCTAAAATAGTCGATGATTTGAATGAATTAATGGATCTCACGGGAAAAGAATATTTCAAACCATGCGACCTATTAATCTCGGAAAAATGGGTCGATATGAAATAAAATATTAAAAACCTAAGCCAATTTATTTTATTAATTAATTAATTTTTTTGTTGTATTTAAAATCCTCTTATCATGGCTTCTACCCTTTACTGATTAATAAGTTGATTCTGTGCGTATTAAATATTTCTTTTTACTTGGAACCTATAAATATTGAATCAGATAAGATTCTACTATTATTAGATTCTTTCACTACTTCCATGTCAAACACCTAACCTAATTTAAATATGTAAAGGTAAAAAAAAA
>DXJM01000036.1 GCA_019057355.1 Promethearchaeota archaeon
TCATAAATAATCTAAACAATAATTGGTTTTTTCAAAATGAAGGCAATATTTCTTATATCTTCATTGGGGATGTCTCCTGGCGTGGTAACTGGCACGATTGATGCACTTCAATATGGAGAATTAGGTGAATCATATAATCCGAAGTTTATAGCGATCATAACAACGGATAATGAATTAACCCGATTATCATTAGAGGTGGTGGAATATGATATAAAAAAAAATAATCCCCACATCCAAGTTCTCCCTTATATCATAAAAGGGCTGTCAGACATAACTACAATTGAGGATAACAATAAATTGATGCGAGAGTTCGTTTCTGCTGTAAAAGAAGGCGATTTAATGAAAAAGAGAGGCGTTATTGAAGAGATACATGTTAATATAGCAGGAGGAAGAAAAACGATGTCTGGTCTTTTTGCTACCTTATCGAATATATTTCCTGTGGATATGGTATATCATTTAATAACGACACCTGAAATTGAACAGCAAGGATTTATTAAGAATTTTTTAAACAATGACAATTCTTTGAATAAAACGAAGTTAGATTCAGAAGCGAGTAAAGGAATTTTTCATCCGAAAACGAAAAATCTTCCTACTGTCTTGGTGGAGATTCCTATATTACATTCGGTAAATTTTGATGATTTATTGGAGCTTTCATCCAAAATTGAAAGAAATGAGGCTGTTTCTGATCATTATCTCATAGAATTAATGTTTAAACAAGGAATTTTAACGAGATTGACACATAATAAATATAAAATCACGCAAAAGGGACGATTATTATTCGAACTTTTTATTAACTACAAAGAAAAGTGATATTTCTTAGAGGTAGAGAGAGATTAAATCATCCTTATCCTTAAATCTATCCTAACTGAGAAAAATAATAATAATTGTGAATGTAAGATGATTTACTATAATAATAACAAAAAGTAAAATTTAAGTAAAAAATCATCTGCTTCTTTCAGAGAAAACAAATCTAAAAATGATAAAATATGGTTAAAAAAACGATAGTTCAGGTGTTGGGAGGCCAGTACTATAAAGAGGTCGAATTCATGGTTAATAACAGGGATATAATTATATCTCAATTAAGCTCAATTGCTCTTTATAATAGTTTAAAAAGTAAAGAAGTTGAGGTTATCCTCTATGTGCCTGAAAGTGTAGTTGTAAATTTATATGAAAATCCAGAAAATGCCTTGGAACATATCAAATCTTCAGGTGGTTTTTTAGATGATTACATTAAAACCCTAAATTTAAATTTAGATGATAATTTCAAGGTAAAACCAATCCAGTCAATTGGACTTTATAAAAGTAAGCATGATTATGAGATGAATTTCGACAATTGTATAGAAAACATTATAATCCAATTCATGAGCGATTTGATTTCTATTGAAGGAGAACTAATTATAGACATATCGACAGGATTAAATTTTTATGTGCGATCTTTATCCGAAACAGCTAAGAATCTTTTAGTCTATAATCATTTGAAAACGATTTTGCAGACGGAGAGCAAGTTACAGGTTAAGACGGTGATTGTACCTCCAATAATGCAAGATATAAAGGGTCCATATCCTATAACTTTTCTTGAAGATAATGCAAAAACGTTCTTTGAATTTCCATATAAAGATTTATGCATTCATAATCATCTTATCACGATAAATAAGGGAAAGAACTACTTAAAAGAAATATTTAGAGCTGCGCCTCAGATCTCCAAATATATAAAAAATAAAGTCATTAAAGTAACATATTTAGCATTTAATGCTATTCAAAATAATGTTCCATTAGCTTTATTTTCTGAAAAGATTATCATGTTTATGGATACCGAAAATATTGTTAAAGATCAGATCGATCAGATTAAGTCATTACCGGATTTCATTAACAATCATGCTAAATTTGATGAAAATAAAGCTAAAATTATCATTAATAGATTTAAAACGAAAAAAAACAATATTTTAAATTTTTTATTCACATTAGGACTGTATGAAAGTCTTAAAAAGTTTTATGATGATAAAATTGCGAATAAAGAGCCAACTTTAGATTATATCGAAAATACTTTCGCACCACTCTATGCTAAGATTGGATTAGGTGTAAATAAAAGATTTCTTGAGAGAGATATAAAAGATATTAAGCAGCTAGTGGAAAATTTGGAAAAAGATCAAGAAAAATGTTTAAAAGATTTGCAAAGTACGAAAAATTTTAATGAGCCATCGAATCAGATTTTATTAAGTACCGATATTAAACGAATTTTTTTTGCTCATTCAGGTTTTCTAAGGGATTTTACCCTTGTTAGAAAAGTTGATAATGATAATATTTTAGTGAAATACAAGGATGATAATATTAACGAGATTATTAAATGGTTAAAAGATCCCTCTTAAAGGGTTATTATGTTTAACTATTCTTAATAAAATTATTAAATATAAATCAAAAATCTAAATGGTTATAATTAAATGCAAGAAAATATAGCATCCTTGAGAGAATAATCTCTCATTAATAATTGTGGAACCTCAATGTTGAGTAATTATTATAATCTATCATTGAAACGTAGAAGGTAGGAGGATGTTATAAATTCATATTAAATGATAATAGAGCAAACCTTAAAAAGTAAAAATTTTCTATGGTCTAGGATAGAGAAAAAAATTAAAAATTAATCTCATGTAATAAATAACGTTTAGATTTTATGAATACAATATTTCCAGAAGAAGAACTCTTACGAATAAATTCCAAAATTCAAGAGATATTAAGTCAGTTAAGGATTTTAAAAAGGAGAAGAACGAATGGGGATGATTCTCAATTGCGATCTGAATTATGGGAATTAAGTAAAGAGAAGTTTGTCTTAGAAACGCGGAAGGACCCGGAGTTTAAGAGATATCGGGGGATTATCTTTACCGTGGGGTTTTCCCCGGAGCCCATTATCCTTAATATCTTAGCAAATGAGCCCGAATACATGTATTTTATTTATACGAAAGAATCTGAGAAATGTATTGATGTGGTAATAGAAGAGACGAAAATTAAACCCTCCCAATATCAAAAGGCTCAGATTCCGCGCGAATCGGCAGCAGATTCTTATCATCTCGTAAAAAAGGGCGTTAAATTCTTAATTGAGGAGAAGGGGGTCAAAAAGACCGAGATTGGATTAGATCCGACGGGAGGCACGAAGATCATGAGCGTGGGATGCGGTATTGCGGCATCGATATTTGATCTTAATATTTTATACATAAATAATAAGAGATATAATCCCGAATTGCGCCGTCCTGAGCCTGGTTCAGAAATCTTGGTAAGCGTTCCAAACCCGTTTGATATTTATCAAGATGATAAGATCCATGATGGGCTGAGATATTTGGATAGCTTAAATTTTAGCCTGGCGAGAGAGATATTTTATTCCATCATGAATTCGTCAAGTAATCCGTTATTCCCGGAATTAATTGCCACAATAGCAGAAATCCTATATAATTGGGATGCGATAAATTATTCAGGAGCTTTACGTAGTATCGTTAGGGCTCGGACTATTATAAGTAAATTAAGCGTGAAACTTTTAAAAGTGCAGGATAAACTCATGGACATACTAGATTCTTGGGAGGGATATTTGCATGTTATTGACGATCAAATTAAAAAAGGGAGTTCGGAAGTGGAGAAAATATCACCCTTATTGGTTTTTGACATAAAAGAGAACGCAGATCGAGAATTTTACAAGGGTAATTATAATAATGCGGCATTAAAATATTATCGGGTGATAGAGATGGTCAACCAATACATTTTATTGACATTTTATAATCTGAACACGCAGGATCCGAATTTTGAGAAGCTTCCAGAAGCCATTATTCAAGGGTTATTGGAGGGAGGCGCTTCAAAAGAAATGGATATTAAAGAGGGGATTTTAAGGAACTATAATGCAATATGGGCGTTTATCTACGAAAAAACAGGCAAGAAAGATAGTTTCAAGGAGGGGACGCTTCTTCCGCCCAAAATTGGATTGCTTGCAGGAATCGTTCTTAGACATGTTTTTGGAGATACATTTATAGAGCGGGAATTCATTTTAAGGGTGTTTAACGCCATAGAGAAGCGGAACATGTCTATTTTTGCTCACGGAATCGTGCCCGTCAGTAAAAAAGACTGCGAAGGATTAAAGGATATTGCAAAGATCATGATTCAAAAAATAGAAATTGATCAAGAAATTGTAGGGAGCGTGTTTAGTGGCGCGAGCATGAAAGTCTTAACAGAGTTGATTGCAAAAACCATGTAGGCGCGATACCATTACTAAAAGACATGCGGTCAATATTTAATTATTTCATAGAGCGTCCGGGACGTGAAGGTGCCTTCCTCGATCGATCGTTCAAACTCCTGTGAAGTGCATCGGTGGGGGATGACGTGCTCTTTCAGCTCTTTCACGGACCAGGCAGTAATCTCGTTGCGAGCCACCTCGCTGAAGGAATCGAGGTAGAGGAAATATAATTTCTTTACCTTAAGGTTCTCGAGAAATAATCGCGGCAATTCTTTCAATCCGTCTTTATAATCTTCTGGAATGATGTAATGGTGCCCGTGGTAATAGAGATGGTCATTCGATCCGATGAGCCCTTGAAACATTTCATGAATCGGGCCGCACAGCGAGCAGTCGCTATAGGCGGGTTTTTCATCCCGGAGGGTCAGTTTTAAATGAAACGGATACGGCTCGTCGGTCCGGATCTCGTGTTTTTTCAAGAGCGGTTGCCTGATATGCTGCCTTTCTTTCTCATTCCACGTTCCCTGGGCGATGACCGCCATGCACACGTGCTCGCGAGCGCCTTTTTTTTTCGGTTTTCCCATAGTTCTTTCCTCGATGGTCGTGCGCGGTCGTCCTTGCGACCATGCATGGTTTAATAATCAGTTACTTTAATAATAAGACCGTGCTCCCCCTATAAAACTATTTGGTAGCGAGCACGATTGATCGTGATTCATCATGAAGTCGCGCGTGACATGACCAAGTATTCGATAGGGGGATGACAATTGGGCGAGGCAGTTGCGGTAAAGGGAAGAAAGGGATACTTCCAAGAGCGGTATCTTCATACAATGGAGTGTCAAGGTACCGGTGGTGCTCGATTCAAGAATTGATGATTCATTAGAGTGTTTACTTGTTATCGTGCTCAGTGCTAGCTCGTTTAGACGTTAGAGCGCTAAATTGTTGAGAGAATAGGTTTTTTTAGCTGGGAGTCGTTTTGCAATAATATATAAGCAATAGACGTCATAATAGAATGTAATAGAATTCAATAGTTTTTGGTTGAATTTGAGCAAATTGAATGGATTTAATTGAAAATAGAACAATATAGCAATACAAAAAAGATGATGAGACGTGCGTGAAGAATCGATTTCTAGTTCAATTAACGTGTTTGCTTTTGACTTGCATGCCCAGTTAAAAAGACCGGGTGAAAATCTATTTATATCGCCGTTAAGCATATTTACAGCAATAACGATGATGCATGCGGGGGCGCGAACTACGACCGAGGAAGAACTAAGACGAGTCCTTCATTTATCAATTCCTCAGAGGAGTATGCCGTTAAAAGTGAAAGAAGTGGTGGATGGGCTTCTCAGCAGTAAGAATGCGGAGGTGAATATTGCCAACGCCATTTGGACGGATAGAAGCTACACGCTTCTTGATTCGTTTCTCTTTATTATCGATGAGAATTATGATGGCAACCTTTACATTGAGGATTTTAAGGATGTTGAGGGTCTCTGCGAAAAAATTAATGCGTGGGTGAGCGAGAAGACAAGGAAGAAAATCGGGAGCATTATTAATCCTAACATGGTTGACCCGGAAATGAAGCTCATACTGGTGAACGCGATATACTTTAATGGAAAATGGAAAAACCCGTTTAAGGCAGAGCTCACTCAGGATGCTTCATTTTATCTCCAGGACGGATCTACAACGTCCGTTCCCATGATGCATCAAAAAGAGCGGTTTTCTTATTTTGAAGATACAACCATGCAGGTGCTTGCCCTGCGATATGAAGGGATGCAGGATCCTGGAGCGAGCGAGTGCTTTTCCATGATCATTTTTCTCCCCCGGGAGAAGGATGGACTGGAAGCGATGGAGAAAGCAATGACGGTGGACACCATGATGATGCTTGTCGAGAACCTGGAAAAACGGGAAGTCAAGGTGTACATCCCTAGATTCAAGATAGAAACGCGATATGAGCTTAAAGAGGACTTGAAAGAATTAGGGATGACAGAATCCTTCTCAAGTAGGGCGAATTTCTCGGGAATTGTTGATGCTTCGGGTGGCGTTTCCCCATACATCGGGGAGATCATACACAAGGCATTCGTGGATGTCAATGAAGAAGGGACAGAAGCCGCTGCGGCGACGCTCATCACGATGCTTCGAAAGGGTCCGCCCCTTCATCAAGAAATACCCGTTTTTAAAGCAGATCATCCGTTCATGTTCATGATATGGGATTCTGGATCAAGCAGCATCTTGTTTCTTGGCAGGACCATAAATCCCGAGGGGAAATGACCCGTTCTATCTCCTTACCATCCCTTTTTCAAGGTCTTTCTCGCAATTCGATGTCGTTCCACGCATGAAATGAGGTGAAAGGCAACGTTCACAATGGATCACTGATTTTTCTTGCGGGTAAAATGATCCCAAAAATTTATATACGGTCCCGATTTATGTAATTTTTGGTTCGATTCGGCTTCAAAGGAGAAAGTTAAGTAAATTTAGAGGCGTGAGTAAAAAAAAAATGTTTCCATTACTTCAAATCTTTGTTGGGATATGTTTTATAGGGTTGATAATTGTTTTATTTTTCGAGCACGTTGATTATATTTTATATTCCGTCATGTTTATCGTTCTTGCGGCGGTTGTTAGCGCGATTTTCATTCCGGAGGTCCGGGAATTAACTTTTCTTGTTAACACGATCGATTGGGAGGCAATCTTTTTTTTCATTGCGATTTTTGCCATCGTGGAGGTCCTGAAAGAAAGCCATTTTTTTGAGGAGATCGGCAATAGAATCATCAAGCGTTATGGTAGCCACCCGAGAAAGCTGTTTTATATTTTTTGCATTGTCACTACCTTATTAGCCTCGGTGATTGCCGGAATATCGATCGTTGCGATTTTTATTCCCTTGATCATAATTGTCACCAAGGAAAGTGACATAAATCCGACTCCTTTTTTATTGGGTATTTCTGTGTGCGTTAATCTTGCAGCAACGCTCACTCCCGTTGGCTCTGTCCAGAATATCTTGATAGCAGACGAATTTTCGATTGGATTTGCCTGGTTTTTGGCGAACATCATGCCCTATTTTCTCATTACCCTTGTTATCACTTTAGTTTCACTAGATCAATTCATCTTGAAGAAGTACCTGAAAAAGGCAGGGAAGCCCGGAGAGCGTAAGGGCCTTCAAGTAGAAAATCTTGACAAGGTGCCGGCGAAAACGACCGGGATGAGCATTAAAAAAAACCTGATCTTGTTGATAGTCTTCATTTTTTTCTTGGTACTAGTACCCGAAATTTATCTGGTGGCGATCATTTTTATAATGGTCTTTGTGGCATTTAATCCTTATAAAAATCCTGATGGACGGCAGAAAAAATTTTCCTTGATTCATTACTTGCAGAAAGTGGATTATAAGCTGATTTATTTTTTCATCTGCTTGTTCATGTTCATAGGATTGATGGAAATCAACGGAACGTTATTGTTGCTTGAAGCGTTAATTGAGAGTTTATCATTTGAAAGTTTGTTGTTCTTGAGCATCGTGATTTTAGTGGTGACCTCTATTTTTAGCGGGTTGCTCGATAACACGCCGGTGACCATCATGTTCATTCCCATCATATTGATTTTAACGAATAATCCCCTTTTCCATTCTACTCCCTTGTTAATTGCCTTCATTTTAGGGATTAATTTAGGTGGAAATTTTTTACCCCAGGGAAGCCCTGCCGATCTCATGGTGCTAGAAATGGGAAGAGCAAGTAACATCAAGGAATTGACGTATAGGAAAATGGTTAAAATAGGAGGTTCGTATGCCATCCTCCATGTCCTAATCGGTATTGGATATTTAACGATAATCACGCTTCTTCTTTGATTGTTGAGTGAAAATTTAATCTTGATGGGTATATAATGTAAGGAAAGCTAAAAAGAAGAGGGAATTTATTTATCATGATTCATTCAAACAAATCGATAATTCGAGGAGAAAAAATGGCTGAGAATAAAAAGAAAAAAAGGGTGGCAATCGTGAGATGTGAGAGGACCGAAGAATCCTGCCCTGGGACGTCCTGCCTGACATCATTTGCCGGTAGAAAGCATTCGTTTAAGGATTACGATGAGAATGCTGAACTTGTAGGGTTTTTCTCATGTGGTGGCTGTCCGGGACGGAGGATATTTAGATTAGTGAGAAGCTTGAAAGAGGAGGGGGGCGTGGACGTCATTCATGTTGCATCGTGCATCTTGAAAGAAACGCCCTTTCCCAAGTGCACTCATAAAGGAGATATCATCAATTCCATTAAAAACATGGGCATCGACGTGGTTCTCGGGTCTGATGATAAATGGGAGAAAGAAGTAAAAATCATGAAGGAAAAAAAACACTTGAAGGACCCGGAAAGCCAGGATACCTTGCTGGAAGGATCAGATCACTGGTAAACCTGGTAAATCACGTGTATCAGTAAATCATCGATAAATGGAATCCTTCCTTTTTTTAAATTCTAAAGGCTCTCAAAATGGTAATGAATGATGGGAATGAATGTAAATCCGCGCACGATGATAGGATGACCCGTCAAGACGAGAGCTTTAATGGACTCGCAATCGCCCCAAGAGTGATCAGGAAAAGGGGATAAATAAAAGATGACCTGCGTGCAAGCAAAAAGAGCGAGGGTTTTTTTAAAAAGAGCAGGCTAATAAAATTTTAAATATTCATATGCCTTGTTAGGAGATTGGAAGCAAAATTTGATTTCTTGAAACTCTTTCTTGAATTCGGCAACCTCTTCTTTAACCTTCTTTGGGGGCTTTTTATCGACGATTAATTTCTTGAAGAATTCCGCTATGTCGTTCATCTCTGATTTTCCCATCCCTAACCGGGTGACTTCTGAAGTCCCCATTCGAATGCCCGAAGGGTTCATGTAACTGCGTCCTTCTCGAATGTCCCACGGCAATAGGTTTCTATTGATGATGATGTTGGCTTCCTCGAGGGTTCTTTCAATGTCTCCTCCAAGTCCTGCATTCTTTTCAAAATTCGCAATATCAACGACAATTTGATGAGATTTGGTGAATCCGAGGTGTTCACACAATACATTAAAGCCTCGTTCTTTAAGAGCCGCTGCGAATGCCTGTGCATTTTCAATGACTTTTTTGTGATACTCCTTGCCAAATTCTAGCATTTCAACCAGAGCCACGGCAAATCCCGCGACATTGTGCAGGTGATGGTTGGAAAAGAGCGAGGGAAATGCGGCATTTTTGAGATCTTCTTTTAAATCTTCTCGATCGGATACCACGGTCCCGGTTTGAGGTCCTGGCAATGTCTTGTGACAGCTGAAGCTCATTGCGTCTGCTCCTTCCCTCAGGGGATCTTGAAAATACCCCGAGCCAATTAATCCCGCAACATGAGCACCATCATATCCGATTTTTGCTCCGACCTCCCTTCCCACTTCGCTCAATTCTTTAACAGGATGGGGAAATAAAAACACGGACCCTCCAAATAGCAGCATTTCGGGTTTAAATTCTCGAATGATCTCTGCCGATTTATCGACGTCTAAATTCATGTTTTCTTCGTCGAATGCGAAGTACTTGATGTCCAACCCCCTGACAGTTCCCGCAGTCCCATAAATCTTGTTTCCCGTGGAGGTCTCGTAAGGAGCATGGCTTATGTGTCCTCCTTTTGGAATGGGCATGACCATCATTCGTCCATGGTTCCGGGAGGTGAAGGCATTGTAGAGCACTAAATTAGCCATGACCCCCGAGATAGGGCGCACGTCGGCAAAACAGCACCTGAAATATTTCTTGGTGAGTTCCATGCATATTTCTTCTACCTGGTCGATATACTTGCACCCTGCATAAACACGTTGTCCAACCCATCCTTCTGCATATCGATGGCTAAAATCGCTATTACAGGCTTCATCGACTGCCGGACTTGTCACGTTTTCGGAAGCGATGAGAGGGATTGACTTGCTTATGACATCATGGTGTTCCATCAAAATTGAGCGAATTTCTTCTATCGTACTTTTCACTGTAGATCATTTCAATATTATTAAGAAAATATGATTGGAAAATATGAAATATAATTAAAATTTTTTGTAACCTTGGAGAAAATAGGAGGATATTCGGTTTTTTCTTTTAAAAGCTTTTGTTTGAGCATCTTTTGCTAGATCTTGCTAGGATATTTATTTAGAAATGCATCATGATGGCGAACTAGCGAACAAAAATGAGCGATAGAATGCATTTTTAATAAAACAAGAGGGGCTCGTGAATTTTCTAGTAATCATCTGGATTTTGAGCTTCAAGGATGAGTCGGGCTTCGTACAAGTTCAATTTTTTCCCGGCTTTTCTCTTCTCCAGGGCAGTGGCTAATTTTTCTTGCTTTACCTTCTCCAATAATTCTTCTTCTTTTTCTTTTTGGTTTTTTGGTTTTATTTTTTTTTGTTTCCTGCTTGATTTTACGTGTTGTTTTGAAGGGGGCTTGCCTTTTGACAGTTTCTTTCTTTGATTCATGAGCTCTAAAAATTTTTCATGATAAGTATCGGCAGCTTGTTTATTTTTTATGAGCTCTTCTTCCATTTTTTTCTTTTTTTCTTTTGCTTCAGTGACTTTATCGTATATTTCAAGCATTTTACCGTGATTATCTTGTGACTTGTTCGACCATTTCGTCAGTTGTTCATAAATCTTGTTTAGATTAATTTTTACCAGTTCGATTTTTCTCTCCAGCTTCAGGATTTCATCTGCATTTTGTGCTTCCAGTATTTTCTGCTTGTCTTCTGCAAGTTCCTTGATTTTATCGATAATGTTGTTTTCTTCCGTAATTTCCAGGTGTTCTGTTTCTATCCTCCTCTCCAGCATGTCAATAGTTCGATTAATTTGTTTTAGATCTCCAAATTTAGAGCTATCTGAAGAGTTTTTTTGGAGGGTTTTTTTTTCCTGTATTAACTTGTCCAGCAGGGTTTTGTATTCAATCTTTTTATCTTTTAGTTTTTTGACTTTGTTGTTCCAACCATCTCGCTGTATCTTGTATTCATCTTTAGCAACCCTCAGGTATTCGTTAATTTGAGACTCAAGTTCTTGAAGGTTATTGATGTAATCTTTCGTTTTCTTGTTAAGTTCATCTCTTTTTTCTCGATAGAGTTCGATTTGATCTTGGACTTCTTTTAAATTAAAAGATGGTTGGGAATTCTTGGTCGTGTCATTACTCATGGAGTAGGTCCTTACCTAATATTTATAAAAAGTAACATTAATCAGAATTTATTCTTATTTTTTGAAAATGTTCAATTTTTTATATATTTTTTGGGTTTTTCATGGTGAGCGGTGCATTTCATATTGTATAAATAGTTAAAAAAATTAGTCTTATTTATAAATGCATGCTGAAAAGATTGAAGAGAATGATTTGGTATTTTTAGTTTTTGATAATCGAAGCAGGTGGCTCCTTCAGGTTAAATCGGGTGAGTCCTTTCATACCCATCGAGGGATAATTGAGCACGATGAGATAATTGGAAGCTCTTTTGGATCGGTGATTTTTTCAAGACCGCATGAAAGCCAAGGATACAAGTTTTTCGTGTTAAAGCCGCTTCCCTCTGATTACGTGTTATACATGGGAAGAAAAACCCAAATTATTTACCCCGAGGATGCAGGATTGATATTGCTTTATTCAGGAATAGGTCCCGGAAGTGTTGTCATTGAAGCAGGGACGGGATCGGGAGCATTATCATGTATTTTGGGAAATTTCGTGCGACCTGACGGGCACGTGTATTCATATGACATTCGGGAGAAATCACTTCGAAGGGCGAGAAAGAATGTCGAGATGACAAGGCTCCAAGAGGTTATTTCCATTCAAGAGGGTGATATCCTCACCATGGATCTTGACCACGCAAACGTGGATTCAGTGGTTTTAGACATGCCCCAACCCTGGGAAGCCATTGAAAAGGTTAAAAAATACTTAAAGCTGAGTGGGGTCTTGGTATCTTTTTCTCCCACGATAGAACAAGTTAAGAAAACCACTTTTTCCTTGAGAAAGCACGGTTTTATAGAGATTAGTTCCTGCGAGCTCATGAAAAGAATGCTTCAAGTGAAAGAAAATGCCACGCGCCCCGAAGTGAGGATGATAGGGCACACGGGCTACATTACTTTCGGGAGGAAAATAGAAGATGTTAAGAACCCCTACAGGGAAAGAAAACCACGAAATGAAGAAACGATTGACATGGATGGAATGCCTCTCAGGGAGCCAAGAGAACCATGACGCGGAAAGGGAGCGCATTTAAGTGATCGGGTAATGGCCTCATCCGATTAAAAACCTTTCAATTGAACGCCAGTTTTCATTTCTTTTTTCTTCTTATACCTTTTCGTGGTAAAGAAATGGTTTTTTTTGCTGGGAATGATGCTGATATACTTTCTCAATAATTCCTCAACAAACTCTTTTGTAAAACTATCCCTGGTGATCGTGCGTGGATCGTCAAAAAAAGCGAGAATGTCTTTATTTTTGGCATCTTCTTTCAGTCCCAAGTTCTTTAAAGGGACGTGAACGGAATGTAAATACCATCCGGGTGTTTTTGCATCGTGAGCCATGATTTTTAAAATATTGGACTTGTCTTTTTTAATTTTAATATCTATGAGCTTTCGAGCTTCCCTGATTATGATGGTCGCGTATTCGGGGATCTCATTTTTAGAGCTGTGAATTTTTTTGTAGAATTCCTTTATTTTTTCACTCATTGTTCATTCTTTTCATCGATCATTACACTGTTATAAAAAAATTAACCAAAATTAATAAATAAACGTATTATTTTATTTGACGTCGTTTTTTTCATGATATTCAAGAAAATATCTGAATGTTTATCAAGTAAAGTAAACTTATTAAGTAAAATGACTGTGATTTATAAAACCTTTGAATTGAGAACGAATGCTTATTGCGATATCATAAACATAACTGATCGAGTTCAAGATGCTATTCGCGAGGGCATTATAAATGATGGTATTGTAAACATTCATGTTGCGGGATCCACAGCTGCAATATCAACGACAGAATACGAACCAGGACTGGTCAAGAATGATATTAAAGACTTCCTCGAAAAGGTAATCCCTTACGGGGAAGATTATAAACACCATCGCACCTGGGGGGATCATAATGGTGCGGGTCATTTGAGGAGTTTTTTAATCAAGACTTCCCAAACATTTCCCTTCAAGAACAAGAAATTGTTGCTAGGAACGTGGGAACAGGTTATCTTTTGTGAATTCGATGAGAAAAGCCGACATCGAGAAATCACCCTTACAATTATTGGTGATTAATTCACTCCACTAAATTCGTGTTCCATTTCCTTTAAAACACCAGGACATGCAACGAGCTACAAAAGAAAAAATAAAGGAAAAAAATTAAAGGTAGTTTTATGCTTTTTCAATAAAGTTATCTATTTGTTCAATTATTTTATTGTAGGTGCCTCTTCGGCGGATTTCCTCAAATCGTTCTCTAAGTTCTGAAACGGCTAAATGGCATTCGTGTAATTGCTGCTTGTAAGTAGGAAGGTTCTTTCGGAATTCTTCTATTTTTTTCATTTTGATTTGAAAATCCAAATTTTCAAAAAAATTGTTTTTTAATTCGATCATTCACATCAGCTTTACTTATTTGGCATGCTTAGGAAGAGAGTGAAAGCAAAAATTAAAAAAAAAGAGTGTCATAAGAATATTATCAAGAAATTATTCGTAAGAAAAAAATTCGATAAAAGTGGATTAACGGTCATGGGGACCATGACGAGAGGTCTAATGCAGAGTTCTGATGATATTCGTAAGCTAACCACCATCAAGGGTTATGATTAAATGGTATCCAAGGTTATGCAAGATCAATACAAAAAAATGGGATTGTTATGGGAAATAAATTTGGATATTACGTGATATCACGTGCTTTAAATGATGTTTGGAATGATACCCTTTCTTTTTGGGGTCGAAACGCTGGAAAAATTAAAGATCAACAATTTGGTAGCAATGATCTTTTTCGTACAATCGTTGTAAAAAACGATATATCAATGATGTCCTATGGCGAGACTTATGCCATGAACTTTGGGTTCAATCCAAAGGATTCGATGACGTATGTAAGCGTGGAAGTAAGCTTATCTTTTGGTTATGGCATGCAGTGGTTAAAACCACAGGGCACGATGAAGAAATGGGCACTTGAAATTGGAGCACCGCCCATGAAATTGGTACGAAATGCTGACAAAAAGTTTTTTGACATTTTAACGGGAATTCAAACCATGCAAATCGCGTCCATTCAAAAATCGACCGATACAAATAATAGATATTGTCATCAATGTGGTGGAGAAAATACACTATCTGATAACTTTTGTAAAGATTGCGGGACAAAATTGATAATGAAAAATGATTGAGCAGCATTTAAATGAACAGTGTCATCATTTATTGGTAATAGAGAAAGCCAACGTTGATCTATGCCAATATTTGTTTGCTCGATTGGAAGAAATAAAGATTTATATTTATAAACTTAGAATAAGTATATAGCTGTAAGTATTAAAATTTATGATATTAAATAAAAAATTTAATAGACGTGAAATAAGTGGATAATTCATTAAAAATAATACTTTCGGGTCTCGATTATGCTGGTAAGACGAGTATTCTAACAGCACTTGATAGAAAATTCGATTTTGAGAAATATATTGCAGAATTAAAGCCTACCATCAAGGTAGAATATAACAGGAGGAATTTTCTTGGATATTCCATATATATATGGGATATGGGAGGGCAAGAGCGATACCGGCAATTATATGAAAAAAATAAGGGAGCCTATTTTTCAGATACGAACCTCATCATTTATATCATTGACGTGCAAGACCCTGACCGTTTTGAATTATCACTAGAATATTTAGAAATGATCTTGTCTTACTTTCAAGAGGAGAAGATGGACGTCCCCCTCATATTAACCTTTCACAAATTCGATCCCGTGCTACGGGGCGATGAAGAAGTGAACGAGCGAATCATTGAATTAAGAGAGACCGTTTTTAAAAAATATCCCGACGTGAAAATACTCTTCCAGCAAACTTCAATTTATGATATAATTAGCATCGTCCAATTAATCTCGTACGCGCTCTCGGTGTTTGATAAGCAATTTTTTGAACTATCTAATCTCTTGGAGACGTATTTGGAAGAATTTGATTGCTATTCTCTCATTCTTTTCGATGAAAACGGAATTATTTTAAGCGAGTTTTATTCCGAAGAAATAAACGCGGAATCGTACATCGCCCTCCTGGAATCTATAAAAGAACACTTATATCTCCTCAAGCGCATGAAGGAAGAAAGATACGAGGCTCAATATGATTTTACCTCTGTCGAGGATTCCCTCCTGTCGTACCTG
>DXJM01000409.1 GCA_019057355.1 Promethearchaeota archaeon
AATAGTAGTGATTTCTTTCTTAATTTCAGTTTTTTCAATTAGATCTATGTTCTTTTTTATTTTTTTATCAATTTTTTCTTTCTCTTTTATCAATTGGTCATATATGGTTATGCATTCCCAATATTCATTTTTTAAATCATTAGATTCGAGTTCATATATTACAATTTTATCCCGTGGCTTTGAAGATTTCCCATAAACTCTTTTTTCATTTTGCATGTAGTAAATATTATCTGTTTTTTTCAACACCTTTATCAAATACCCATTCTTGAGAGCAAAAATGTTTAGTTTATCCTGTAAATCTTTTGAAGCTATTTCAAGTATTTCTTTAGCAGTATTTGAACTGATTCTAACAAAATTTTCCTGTAAAAAAGCAGAAACAGTTAAATTATTTGATTTAGTCAAGAGATCTTGGAGATCCCCTATATTAGTAGAAGACGGATGGGGTTTTGCATATTTTGGTTCTATGGGAAAAGTTGAAACCAAACGTGGATAAATCCATTCTTCCCCCATTGGGTCAAGATAAATAAGAGTAACGTGAGGATTTAAAAAAGCGTTTTCTTTTATGTATGTTTCAACATATCCTCTCACATATTTTACATTTAGATAATTTAATTTAATATAAGTCCCATGTAAGAAGGGAGAATCAATCTCAGTAGGATGAACTAAATATTTTTTCTCATTTTTACTTGTAGTAAAAAATTCCGAAACCACTGCATAAATGCTGTCTGCCGATTTTGAAACGACAATAATTGGCTTTCCAGTGGTATTTTGTGCATCGCTGAATGCACTTGGAGATCCAAAACCTTGACTTCCTCTCGTTTGTTTTAATTCTACGGATTTTGAAGACGCAAGATATTTTCCATACCTTCTTAAATCAGTTTTTGACATTCCTGTTCCATTATCAAAGATTTCAAAAGAAAAATTCATGACATTTTTTTTCCCCAATTCTGAAGTCAAAATTGTAGACGCTTCAGTTTCTCTAAGCCTGATAATGACAATAGGTTCAAGATCAATTAAAGTTCCTAAAGGGAGGAGGATCTCTTCCATATCATCTATGATTTTCTGCACCTCTGCTTCTAATTCAATTTGATCCTCATCTAAAATTTCTCCAGATTCATCTTCAGTAACATTTATTTCTTTGGATCCACTATGATTTTTCCTTAAAGAGAGGTTTTGAATCTCTACATCACGATCTAAAGGAAAAGCAATATTTAAATCGTGCTTTTTTAATTCATTCCATTGAAATGATTCTATCGCATCCAGAGCATTATCAATAAATTCAGCACAATATTGAACGTGTTTCCAATAACCCATTTCAAAACCAACTAACTGGGTTCGCTTCCTCATAAAACCGGCGATTGTCCCTTGCTTTATATTACCCTCTTCTTCAGAAGTAATTTTCAGCGCTCTCCGAAAATGTATATTATTTTTTATGCATTATTTTTATTCTAATTTATTAAGGATATCTGATAAATCTAAAAGTATATAATATTAGATCATTGATATGAGCTCTTAATTTTCCATTATTTTGATAAACTTTTCTTAATCATCCATTTTAAAAAAAAATGGAAAAGTTATTTAAAGTTTTTCTTTAGATGAAAAATTTAGAAGAACTATGATATAAAAATTAGCATATAATAATATTAAAAGAAGGGTAATTTCACATATCTTTAATTCTATAGCTTTCTAATACCGTATCTATTATTTTTGAAGCGATATATCTTTTTGAATGCCTTTCTATGTGTGTAATCCTTTTCTTGTTATCAATTATAAAAACTTCATTGTCTTTACTATCAAATCCAATATCTTCATTTCCTACATCATTTGCAACGATCAAATCTGCTCTTGATCTCTTCAGCCTGTCATACGCACGGTCTATTAGTTCCGATTTCGAGACATTTGTTTCTGCTTTAAAAGCAACGATAAACACCTTTTCATTCACTTGCCGAGCTTGATCTATTATTTTTGGTGTTAATCCCATTGTTATTTTCAACTCTTTTACATTATCAGAGGAAATCTTTCCTTCAATGCATTCCTTAGGAGAATAATCACTTATTGCCGCAGCACATATGAAAATATCGTAATCTTTCTCTTTTAATTCAGAATTTACCGTTCTTATAAAATCGTTGGTAGAGACAACATCAATACTGTTTATATAATCGGGTGTTTTAACCATACATTTTCCTTTTATCAATATGACTTCTGCTCCTCGAGCAGTAGCTTCTTTTGCGATTTCCATCCCCATTCTACCAGAAGAATTATTCGATACAAATCTAATCTCATCGACATATTCTCTTGTTGGTCCTGCGGTTATTAACACTTTCTTACCAGCCATATCTTTCTTTGAAATTAAAATATCGATGACTCTATCAGTTATATCGTCTATTTTTGCTATTTTAGCCTTGCCTTCAGAAATCCGCGGCCCTAATATATCAATTCCACATTTTCTTAGTTTTTTAATATTTTTTGTTAAGATAGGATGCCTATACATGCTCTCATGCATGGCGGGAACGATAATAATTGGAGTTGTTGAACCAAATGCGGTAGTCACCACAGTAGTAACTGGAGTATCATCGATACCTGTTGCGATTTTACTAATTGTATTAGCGGACGCAGGACATACAAGGACTAGATCTGCTTTCCCTGCATTTCGAGGTCGGTCTCCAGCTAAATAAATATGCTCGACAGCCCCAGATAGATAAGTAATGACAGGGTTTCCTGTGGCCCAATGCATTAATGCGGGTGATACAAGTTCCGTCGAGGCTTTAGTCATGACACAAATCACTTCGGCACCAAGCCTCATCAGTTCGCGAGCAATTATTGGAGCAGAAATTACAGCAACTGACCCCGTCAAGCATAAACAAATAGTTTTTCCACGTAGGATCGTGCCTTTAGTCTCCATTATGTCCTTGCTTGGATGCTTTTCCGACATTTTATTCAAATTTATCAATTATGTTGTATTCAATGTGATATAAAAAAATTCTTAAATTTAAACAATTACTAAAAAAACTATCTTATCAATCAGAGGTAATTTATTATGCTAGTTGGAATAATTTTAAATAGAATAACGTGGGAGATCAAACAATTAATTTCCGAGCTAGAAAAGCGACATATTCGTTACATTTTATTAAATAACCAAAAAATTTACTTTAAATTGTCAAAAAAAAGGATCTTGATTTGAATGGAAATTTTGATCTTATTTTAGAACGATCATTGAGTTTTTTACGAGGAATGTATTCTTGTGCAATATTGGAACTAAAGGGTTATAAAACTATTAATAGCTATGAATGTCTGAATATATGTGGTAATAAATTGCTAACGACTCTTGAATTGATAAAGAATGATATTCCAACCCCAAAAACAAATATTGCCTTTACAGAAGAGTCCTCAATCGAAGCTATTGAAAAGGAAATTCAATATCCCGCAATTTTAAAGCCCATCATTGGTTCTTGGGGAAGATTGATAGCAAAATTAGATGATCATAACAGTGCTTCTTCAAATCTTGAATGTCGTGAATCAATGGGAAATATTTTTCAGAAAATATATTATATTCAACAATATGTAAAGCGGAAACATTTAGAAAAAGATGCACCAACAGATATAAGAGTTTTTGTTATAGAAGATGAATGCGTGGCAGCAATGGGGCGTTTTAATCCTGAAAAAGACTTTAGGAGCAATATCGCAATAGGAGGCACTGCAAAACCAATAGAAATAACAGAAAAGGTAAAAAAACTGAGTTTAGCCGCATCTAAATCAGTAAAAGGTGAAATAGTTGGAGTTGATTTGATGGAGAATGATGGAGAAATGCAGGTTATAGAAGTTAATGGAACGCCTCAGTTTCAAGGAATTCAGACAGCAACAGGAAAAAATATTGCGGGTGAAATTGTAAATTATATTGAAACGAAATATAAATAATGATAAGACAACACAGAGATGAGAAAAGATGAAAGTGGTTATTAAAATCGGTGGAGCATTAATTGCTGAGAATTTTTCTAATGTTATAAATGACATCGGACATATTCATTCTAAATTTGCGGACAAATATACTTTAATAATAGTTCATGGAGGAGGGCCTCAAATTAACGAAACCCTCAAAAAAATGAACAAGGAGCCAAAATATTTCAAAACACCTTCAGGATTTTTAACAAGATTTACAGATCAAGAAGCAATTGAAGCGGCAATAATGACATTAGGAGGTTTAAATAATAAACGTATAGTTGAAGCTTTACAAAAGCAAGATGTAAACGCTTTTGGTTTTTCTGGAATTGATGGAGGTGTAATTGAAGCTATCAGAAAAGATAAAATCATAGTGTTGGTAGATGATAAAAAAATAATTAAGCGAGGAGAATTCTCTGGAAAAATAGATAAAATCTCCACCACCATTTTGGATTTTTTATTGGATAAAAACTATGTTCCTGTAATTGGAGCCCTTGCAAAAAGTAAAGAGGGGGATATTGTAAATGTTGATGGAGATAGGGCCGCCAGTAATATAGCTAAAGCACTAAATGCAGATCTCTTGATCAGTTTAACAGATGTAGAAGGCATATACAGAGATTTTAACGATAAAACATCCTTAATTAAATCAATAGATTTTGAGAAATTAGAAGATATGAAAGAAAGCTTGAAAGGGGGAATGAAAAAAAAAGCACATGCAGCTTTAGAAGCATTAAAATTGGGCGTAAAAAAGGTAATTATATGTTCGGGTTTAATCGAGAATCCAATATTCAATGCTTTGGAAAGAAACGGAGGAACAACGATTAATGGGAAATGAAGAGATCGTATCTTTTTTAAGAACATGTATTGAATATTACAGCCCCTCGGGTGAAGAAAAAGAATATTCGGAGTTTTTAGCACGCTTTTTAGAAAAATTTAATTTTAGAGTTGAATTTGATAAAGTAGGGAATTTAATTGCACAAAAGGGCACAGGGAAACCCACTCTCTTGTTTGTTTCTCACTTGGATACTATTCCCGGAATGCTCCCAGTTATGGAAAAAGAAGGAAAGATTTTTGGAAGGGGTGCCGTTGATTGTAAGGCTTCTCTGGCAGCGATGGTATATTCCTTGGCACATTATGAATTAAATGAAAATGATGAGGGTACATTCATTTTTGCGGGAATAGTTCGTGAGGAGGACAGTTTGATTGGAATTGAGGAGTTTTTAAAACACGATATTGCACCCAATTTCGCGATTTTTGGCGAACCTACAGCTATTAATCAAGTATGTATTGGATATAAGGGAAGACTGTGCTTCAGTGTTAAAATATCAACTAAAACAGGCCATGTTGCTTGTTCATGGCAATATGGTAATGCAATTGAAATTGCAATGGAAATATGGCAAATTATAAAAAAACTTTGCATTGATATGACCCAACAATTATTTCCACCTTCAAACGATCAAAAGAAATACTTTTACATGATATTACCCACTTTATCCATTATTTCAGGGGGTACACTAAATAATGTCGTCCCTTCAGAATGTACAATAACGATAGATATTAGATTTCCACCAGGGATTATTTCTCATGATCTAGCATCAAAGATTCATAATGAGATTTTCAAATTCAAGGAGTGTTATTTTAAAAATGAAAATAAGGAATTTACGTTAGAAGAAAATGAAATAAGTAAAATAGAAGGATTTGAAATCCAAGGTAATGAAATAATAGTGGGAGCATTGCGTTGGGCCATATATAATACAATGAAACAAAAACCAGTTCTAATAAAAAAAACGGGGACTACATTTATCAATCAGATTGGAATTCAATACAACATTCCGTCTATCACTTATGGCCCAGGTAATCCGCGATTAGAGCATACTGATGAGGAATTTATTGACATTGAGGAGTATCTTAAAGCCATAGAGATTTATTCCAAATTCATATTTAAAATCTTTGAAAATTACCATAAAAAAAAGGATTAGGTCAAGCCTGATAGCGCTATTTGCTCATGATCCAGATACATTGATAATATTCAGTTTTAATTTCATTTTTTTTGAGAATTCCATTAATTTTTCAAATAAATCCGGTCTGACCATTGAAGTGGAATCCAAATTTAATATTTGCATGAATTTTTTACCATAATAGGTATCGGCAAACTCGCTAATATCAAACCTTTCTTGGCGTTTAATAACTTTTTTTGATTCAAACTCAACCTTTCTAAGACCAATAATCTTTAATGAATATTTTGAAAATTGAGTGTATTGCATTCTTTTTAGATTAAAAACGAGGGTGCTTCCACTATCAGCTTTATCAAGTAGATATTGTATGTATTCATGAATCTTTTCTAGGAATCGCGTTTTAAATTCACCAAAGTTAATTTCTTCATTAAATAAATTCTCTAAAAAAGTAGAATAAGGAAGATTCATTCCTTCAATTTCATGTTTTAAATCTAATAAAAATATTATTTGATTTACTCGTTTCTTAGGTTCTTTTTTAATTTCTTTAAAAACGAAGTCTTTTTCTTGTTTAATAAATTGGAACACAAATTTTTTGAATTCTTTGATGAAATGGTCATAATTGGGCACGAAATTCTTATTAAGATTATTAAAAACAAGGTCATGAGCCTCAAATGGATTTATTTCCTTTTTTAAAATAGATTTTATGAGTGACAAGGGATAAAATCCTTCAATAAAATCCATTCCTTTTGATACACTAATGATGGCATCCCTGAATGAGCATTTGGCTATAATATTTATATTTTTTATGAGATTACCTTCTATTTTTGTTGGATTTTTATCGCAATAACATAGATCAAATGGTTTTAGATCATGGAATAAAGGATTATTACTGTCAGGAATAATAATTTGTGATCCATATGCATTCACTAAACTTCCTTTAAGAGGCTTGTTTGCTAAATCCCATTCAATTATGAAAATATCATCGATACTCGAATATTTATCATGTATATCATAAGAATAATCAATTTTTTTAGTTAAAAAAGAGCGTGCTTTTATTTTATCGATTTTATAACTTTCATCCTCTCCCCAAAATTGATTTTTGTAATAAAAAACATCTGGAAAAACATTAAAATCATCTAAAAATAATGTAGTCATCAGAAAGAAATTAATCCCAATATCAGAAGACTTGACTATTTGATTTTGAAATCCGTAAAAACCTATTCTTCTAAGAATATAGTTGTAAACGGGATTTTTCAAATTCCGTTCATCATGTATTACCGTAAATATGTTCCTTTTTTTTCGAAACTCTCCTATACTTTTCTTAATACCATATTTTTCGATAAAAAACAAGAGAAAAGCAAATTTTTTTAGATATACTTTTTTTTCTAATTCTTTAACTTCTTTTTTATATAATTTATATTTCTCCAGATAATCCTCTTCTTGTATTTGAATGAATGCAAATTGTTTTTTCATTAATTTTAATTTTTCAATCAAGCAAAAATTATCGATTTCATCAGTAAAATGACTTAAAATCTCTTTTTTTAATGATTCAAGTTGCAGCATTGAAGGTATATTTTGAAATTCTTGATTATGTTTTACCAATACCTCCTTGTGTTTTTCTATGAAAAAAATGGAAAAATATTTTTCGTTAAAATTTGAAGAACTCATTAGAGTTTTAAAGTTTTCAACTAAATGAGATAAAAAGTCCATTTTTTTAAATTTAAAAACGAAATCCATTGAATCTACTATTCTAAGCAAGTTAAAAAAAGAATAGATTGACAATGATGCCAAAAAATTAATAAATCCTCGTTCAATGATATGCTCAAATTCAAAAAAGTAATCCTGCAAGTCATTTTCATATCCTTGTTTTAAAAATTCAAAGAATTCGATGTATAATTTTTCGTTGATCGCCAATTCTAAATATTGTCCTATTATTAAATGGCATTCACTTCTGTTTACCATTGCTTTATTCAAATAACTTAAAGATTCAACGTTTTTTGCCGATGTAAAGCATCTTTTCGCAAGTTTTAGATAATTTTTGCTCTTTTTTTTTGAACCAACATCTTCAGAAGTAAATTTATAATTCTCTAAATCCCTTAAAATGTTCAAAGCTTGTGATTCTGTAATCATTAATAATAATTTAATTAGATGAATGCATATTTTATCTTTAAACTTGTCATGTATTAGAAAAGTAGGACAATCGTGATAAATTTCTTTTTTTTTTTTGATTGATGATCAGGTGAAATTCTCGTTCATTATCTAAAATTAGAGCGCATAATTTGAATGGATTTTCCCTTGATGATATTATTGAAATTTTATTATAAGGAAAATCGTCTGCATTTTGAAAAATATCTTTTCCAAATTGTTTAATCAACAGATCAGATAGAGTTTCAGCATTCATACTTTTAAAATTTCACTTTTATAATATCAGCAATTAGTTTGGGAAATTCATTCCAATCATTTAGAGTTAATAACTGACCTCCAGCAATCTTAGCCATTTTTTCAGCTTCTTGAAGGTTAAATTGAGTTTCGGGACAAATTATTATGAAGTCTACGTTCATTGCTTTTAAAATCCTTAATTCTTCTATTGCTGGTTGTAAATCAAAAATTTCTGCGTCAGTAAAAATGATGTTCAATTTTTCTCTGGAATTTGCATTCTTTTTAAATTCAAGCCTTGCCCATTCCAATGCTGCTTGGATTCTTGTTCCACCTCGGGCTGTTATGCTCAATAATTCATCTGCTATCTTGTCTAGTTCTACCTCTTCGTTAATCGATTTTAGAACATGAGTATCTGATTCAAAATAACTGATTGCTAATTCATCTTTTCTCAATCCATATAAAAGCATTGTGGTGCATAAAGCCATTTGAGCTAGTTTTTCGCCATCCATGCTTCCAGAGATATCCAGTTCAATAACAACGCTTCTCAAGCCTTTTGCTGTTTCATATACTAAAAAGTCATCATAATCAATATGATTCAATTTCTTCCCTTTTTCAAGAATATTCATTACAGTTTCTTCCAGATCAACATTATCAAAATCATCTCCTACAATAAACGGACGAACTATGTTTATAGGAATAGGTCCTGTTATTGCACTCCCCAAACGAGCCCTTGAATAATAAATTCCTAATTCAACCAAAATGGCTTTTACCAACTCTTTAACCTTTTCTTTTGATGTGTTAGGAATATTTCTACGATGGATGAACCACTGTTTTAGGAGATTTTCTCCACTTCCTGCAGTTAAACTAGAAATCAGTTTTTCTTCAGCTTCTTTTCCACCAACTTCTTGAGCCGTTTTAATAGCATCCCCTAGATCGAAGTGACCTAATGCTGCTAATGCTTCCCTGTTATCTGAAGCTAAAGAAAGTGTCATTAATTCCGATATTTGGTCTTTATTCAATTGATCTCTTATTTGATCTATTAAATTGCTTAATCTCTGAAAATCTGCCTGATTACTATCCATTAATTTCTTTAATAATTGATAATTAGGTTCAATTAATTCAAGTATTTCTTCTTCTGACATTCCTAAAGTTCTGCCTAAATTCTTAATATCAGCGGATTCAGGATTTAATCCAACTTTCCTGAAAAATTCAACTGAATCTTTTAATTGAGTGGAATTTTCAGAAGCCCTTAGGGTTTCTTTTACGAGATCTGGAAGTTTTTGAGCCATTTTTTGGCTGCTATGAACATTTTGACAGGAATTCGTGAGCTGATGTAATTGTTGGGTAAGAGCCTTCATCGCTTCATTTTTTTTAACTTGATTCATTGCTTCTTTTATTGAATGATGTAATGACTCTTGAAAAAGATCATTCCAAGATTTCCGTGCAATTGCATTTTTTGTTAAATCCTCAAGAGAAGGTGGTGTTTTAAAGGTTTCTAATTCCTGAACATATTTTTCTAAAAGTTTATTGCGAAGATCAGTGCCATAATATTGATCTAAGGAATTTGCTAAATTGAAATTATGCTCGAATGATGCTTCTCCCAATGAATTTTCAATAACCTTCTCTTGATTGAAAGTAGGGGTTTCCCCTAAATTTTTTGCAGCACTAAATAATTGATCAAGGTTTTTTATCTGATTTTCAAGATAATTTTTCAATTTTTGTAGATCCTCCTTATTTAACGCTCCAGTTTCTCCAAGAAATTTCAATGTTTGAATTAAATCTTCAAATCTACCAAGATCGAATAATTCATTCATATCGTCATGAATATCCTGATTATTAATAGCCTTGCTCGTGATTTTTTCCCAAATTCTCAGTGACTGTTCTTGAATCAATTCATCCAAACCCAATGAGTGTCCTGCTTTCAAGTCTTCAGGATCTAGGGAATTTATTTTATCCATCATTTTATTTCTCGCTTCATCAAGCAGTTCTTCAATTGATGAGATTTGATCTTTATATAATTCAGAATCGTCATTAAAAAAATGTAAAGCAGATTTAAATGGTTCCTCATGCCTTTTCTGAGACAATTCATCGAAGAATTCCTCTAATTTTTGAAACGTGCTACTATCAAATGTTTTACTTTCAATTTCATCAATTAAATCTTGAAGATGATCCATTTCAGAACGTATTTCTGATTCAATTTCTTCCTGATATCTTCCATTATTTTCCTCAAAATCTTGAAAAGATTCATTAATTAAATCTTTATGATAATTTGGAAAAAGGATATCAAACGCAATATTCTTTGCTAGTTCTTGATTATCCGGATAGGAAGTTAAAGAGCTTATTTCGATAAAATCATTTGGAGTGATTGTACCTTTTCGATAATATCTTGAGAGAATCAATTTAGGAATAGATAAGACTTGACGAGAGGAAGGGATTTGGATTATATCAGGATGACCTCTCATTCTTTTGATGAATTCAACGGCAAATTCACACGGATTTTCGGGAAAAATTCCCATTCCTATCACTCTTTTTAAATTATGCACCTAAAATTTTATTGATTATCCTATTTATTATATCTTGAACTTTAACTCCCGGTTTTGGTTTAATGCTCCCTAATAAAACGGTTTTTACTATATCAGATAAATGAACATATATAGATTCCTTTTCTTTATTATCATGTTCTCTTTCTAGATATCTTTTTCGCCCTAATAATTTTGCCATGGCAATGCCAGCCCTTATAGAGGCAGGAACTTCAATATCTACAGTATTTTTCCTTGTTTCATTAATTATAGAATAAATGAGTTCTAATTCGGATTCCTCAATTGTAAAATGTTCGGGTAAATTTATCCGGATTATATCCAACTCTGTAGATTTATCAGGATAAGTTAGTTTTATCCATATTTTGATCCTATCCTTTAAAGCCTCGGATAGACGATGCGTCCCTGACAATTCTTCGGGATTCATTGCACTGATGAAAAAGAAATCCTCATGAGCCTTAATTCTCCCCAGATGAGGAATGCTAATTGATGCTTCTTCCAACGGTTCTAATAAGGTATTTTGTGAATATTCGGTTGCTCTGTTAATTTCATTTGCTAAAAATGTACCACCTTCAAGCATTGCACTCAATAAAGGACCTGGATTGAAAGCATCAAGAACAAAGCCTTTATTAAGCGTAATCGCGGGATCAAAGCTGCCTAAAAAGTGTGAAGGCTTAATGGATTCATCCATGGTAAGCCAATGAAAGCTGTGACTATATTGACTCTCTTTTGCCCTAATGCTGGCAAAATACCTGCATAAAATAGTTTTACCAACACCTGGAGGTCCAACTAAGGCAGGGTATAATCCTGTTGATTCAGCGTCTCGTAATAATTCCAAAGCCTTTCCATATTGGCCTGATAAGACAATATTTATCTCTTCTTCAAAAACATCCTTTACTAACGCTTGATTGAATAATTCTTTAAACTTTTCCTTATCCCTCATCTCGATTCCGTCTCATATATTTATTTTTAAGCATTTTTAATGATTATCACTAGATTAATTACTAATCATTCATACACGAAGATAGAAGTATTTGACAAATTAAAACGTTGAAGTTATAGAAAAAAAATTCACTCGCGAAACACCATAAAAAAGATTTTTTTTCTCACAAACTTTTAAAACTTGCTGCTTTTTATTGATGTTTTTTTGTGATTAAACCACAAAATATTTTTAGTTTTAAAAACTTTAAAAATTATAACCATGTTCTTAATAAAAGGGCCTGTGGATTAGTCGCATATAGCAATTGCATAATATAGCAATTGAATGTACCGCTTCGTTCGCAACGAAGAGGCCGCGGGTTCAACTCCCGCCAGGTCCACTTATCACATTTAAATCTCTTAAATTAAAATCACGCAGGTCACCTGAGAATTTTGAATAAGTGAAAAAAAAAGCAATCACATTTAAAAAATTACGTGCAATCGATATTTTAAAACAATGATGTGGTAATGATTCCTGATTTTGTATATTTCATGCTTCAGTTATTTTTATTTATTCGTCAAATTTAGCTTCTTTTTATTAAAAAACACTAAAATTTTTTATGTATTCTATATTCTATTTTTTATCAATTAACTAAACAATTATCAGTATTGAATATGGTATGTTTTTATTGGATTGGACTCTATTGAAATAATGCTAATCCATTTTTAGAACTATTCCTCCTAGATCTATTCAATTAATTACAAAATAAAAGGAAAAAGAAATGACCCAAGAAATTATATACCCAAAAAGATTTCGATTTCATGAAATCCAAAAAAAATGGATTGATTATTGGCAAAAGGAAAAGATAAACAGTTTTGACCTTAAAGATGGCAAGAATATCTTTACTATAGACACACCTCCCCCTTTTGTTAGCGGTACACTTCATTTGGGACATGTTCTAAACCACTCGTGGATCGATTTTGTTGCCCGGTATAATAAAATGAAGGGGAAAAACGTATATTTTCCTCAGGGTTTTGATTGCCACGGCCTTCCCGTCGAGCTAGCCGTCGAAAAAAACTATGGAATTTCAAAAAATGACCGAGAAAATTTCTTAGCTAAATGTTTTGAATGGGTAAACAATAATATAAACAACATGACTCAACAATTTAATGAGATGGGATATTCTACAGATTGGAATTATACCTATCGCACGATGGACGATAATTATAAATACAAGGTTCAATGGTCACTGCTATTTTTTTACAATAAGGGTTGGTTATATCGGGAAAAGTTTCCCACTCATTTTTGTGTTAATTGTGAAACTTCAGTTGCTAAAGCAGAGGTGGGATATCAAGATGAGATGGGAAAATTATGGTTCTTGAAATTACCTATTGTAGGCGGGGATGATGATTATGTTACAATCGCAACTACGAGACCGGAATATATAGAAGCATGTGTAGGTGTCTTCATTCATCCAAACGATGATAGATATTACCACCTTTCTGCTGCAGAGGTTCAAATTCCATTAACGGATCGGAAGGTTAAAGTAGAAATTGATAAAAACGTTGATATGAATTTTGGAACAGGAATTGTTTATTGTTGTACATACGGAGATGAAATGGATATCAAATGGAAATTAGAACACGGTCTTGATGAAATTCAAATATTCACTGAAGATGGGCACATGAATGAAAATTCCAGATACAAGGGAATGACAATTTTAGAAGCACAAAAAAGAATTGTAGAAGATTTGGATGAATTAGGGCTGATTGCAGACATTAAAGATTACGAGCACAGGATTATCATTCACACGGAACGTTCTTCGTGTAGAAAACCTGTTGAATTCTTACCCGTCTATCAATGGTTTATAAATGTTAAAGATTTTACACAAGAAATAATTGAATCAGGAGAAGCCATAAAATGGTATCCTGAGAAACATAAGCAAAGATTATTAGATTGGTGTGAAGGTCTTGATTGGAATTGGGTCATATCTCGACAGCGTATTTTTGGGACACCAATACCGTTCTGGTATTGCAAGGATTGTGGAGAAATCATCCCCCCTAAAGAAAAAGACTTGCCCTTAGACCCGGTAACAATGCAATCTCCTCTTAAAAAATGTCCAAAATGTAACAGTTTCAATATAGAGGGTGAAAAGGATGTTTGTGATTGCTGGATTGATTCTAGCATAACGCCATTGGCCATATCTAAATGGTTAGAAAACGAAGATTTTTTCGAGAAGACATATACAAATGCAAGCATACACAGACCACAAGGTTATGAAATAATCCGAACATGGTTGTTTTACACGTTATTTAGGTGTAAAAAGTTAACGGGCAAGGCACCATTCTCAGAGATAATGATAAATGGCATGGTTGCTGGACCTGACTCAAGGAAAATGTCAAAAAGTTTTGGTAATATTGTTTCTCCCGATGAAGTAATGCCGGAATTTGGAGCTGATGCCATTAGACAATGGGCAGCTATGGGTTCTTTGGGTGATGATTATCCTTTCGAATATACGTGGATAAATCTCCAATCAAAACAACCCGTGAAAGAGGATGTTATTAAAAAAAAAAGACAACGCCTTCCAGAAAATAAATTTAATAATAAATATGGGAGGCGATTTGAACAATTGACGGGAGCTTCAAGATTTCTAACAAAGATTTGGAATGCTTATAGATTTTTGAGAATTAATTTAGATAAAATTAAAATAGAGTCCATTGACATTGATAATAGAAAACTTTCGCCTATTGATACTTTTATATTCTCGGAATATAACCAAATATTGCGAACAATTAGCAATCATTTTGACGAATATAATTGGCATGAAGGCTTTGCCCTTCTTAGACCGTTCTTCTGGAATGATATTTGTGATAATTACATAGAAGCAATCAAGTATAAATTTTATTCAGAGGACAAGCAAACTCAAGAAAACGCCTTAAAAAATGCATTAAATCTATTTTATCAGATCTTAAAGCTATTTGCGATAATCATGCCATTCATAGCAGAAGAAATTAATTTTCTATTATTTAATAAATTCAAAAAGATTCCTTCAATTCACTTGGAGAAATGGCCTTTAACCTATGAAAATCTTTCTGAAGATTTAATTGAACAAGGAAGGATTGGAATTGAATTAATTAAGCGTTTGAGGACAATAAAATCATCATTAAAGTTACCATTAAATGAAGAGATTTCAAGGATAGCTCTAATAGCTGAGAAAAACATCCTAGAAAAGCTTGAAGGTTTGAAGGAAGATATTGAAAATACGATAAGGATTAAAAAATTAGACGTGATTGATAAGGTCGAGGAAAAAAACATTAAAGATCGCCCTGATTTTAAAGACATTTTTAAGGCTTTTGATATAAAAATCTACTTCTATAGATAATAATATAATAATCCGATACTAACTTCCTACTCGTTTTCATTTTCAGATTGATTTACTTGATCACCAAGACCTAGTTGAGAAATCATCATTTCTTTCATTAATTCTTTATCTTTAGGTAACCCAAACATTTCCGCATACTTATCCGTGGTAGAAAGTTCTCTTGAGCGCCCTTTCTTGATGGATTCTATTAAATCATTATCTAATAGATATTTTATATGCTCATAGGCTCCACTGCCTCTTAATTTTATTACCGTTGATTTCAAAATGGGTTGTTTTAAAGCAATTATCGTTAGGGTTCTAAGATATCTTTCGGCAATCGCGCCACCAGAAGCAAATTTAGATATTTTCTCAACATATTCGCTTTTTATGGCCATTTGATAGCTATCACCTATTTGGTTGATGATCAAAGCTGTAGATCGTTCTAAATAATCGTAAGCAAGTTCATTTAATAATTCTTCTACTGTTTTCTTTGGAATTTCTAGTTTTGTTGATAAGATCTCCACATTTAGCGGTTTTCCCGCGGCATAAAGTGAGGCTTCAATGAGGTTTTTATGGTACTCGTTCATTTGCTTATTTAAATCTTCTTTGGATAGTTCCAAGGAAGACTCGCTCCTTTTCTCATCAAAAATATTTTTATTTATCTTAGATTCATCGATCAGATCCTTAACAATATCGGTTTCATCAATTATATCTTCAATATCCTCAAATTTATCATTCGTTTCCTCATTATCAACTTCCACTGAGAATGCTGCATCATTTATTTGTTCTTCTTCAGAATCTATTTCTGCATCTTTATTTTGACTTTTTTTTTCAGTTGATTCATCATCCTCATCAACCATTTCTCCATCAAGTTCCTCTTCAGGGATTTTCATATATAGCACCTAATATCTTAATTTTTATTTTACCTTAATATGAATATCTTGAAAATCATCATTCTGAGCGAGTTCAATTTCAGTGCTCGTCTTCCCACCCCCGCTTGCGCCAGCAGTAGAAAGGAATAATAATGCCAAAAACATCTTCACTAAGCCAAATCTTCTCCCTATATTTGTTTTTTCGTCATTTTTAATGAGATACATCATTTCATAAAATGTTGTTTCCTGAGTATTTTCCATTTGAGCAGTTGCCTTGATTCTATTTAACCAACTATCATGTAATTCTTGGACGGTTTGTTCCTTCCCACTGATATGTCTCAATAATTCTTTTGGTAATTTTGCCTTGGATTTGATCTGTATTTTTTGGGCTTTTAATTCATCCCTGCGTTCCCTTCTTCTTCTTAATTTCTCTTTTTTTTGCATTGTTTCAATGATAGCAGACCTCATTGCATCAAATAATTCATCTTTTGTGGCGATTTGCATTTTAGGTTGGATTGGTTGGGGTAATGCTTTAGGAATTGTCCGAGAGTGACTTTGACGGAACTTTTCAAGTTCTTCTTTTTTTTGAATCTCCACTTCTTCGCGAATAATTGAGGATATTTTATAATGGTGTAAACTTGCCGAGGTTTTAAGGGCAATCCCTGAGATTTTATAATTTATGAACTCTTCTCCTAACATTTGATCAAAGAATTTATCTACAAGAGAAGATAAATCGTAAAAAGCAATTTTTGACTCTTTTGCAATTTCTGTATCAAGCAAGCTAGAAAAGGGAGGTTTTTGCCAGAATTTTAATTCTACTTTTTCTTTATGTTCTAATGCAGGATCATGTGCATCCTCTTCTTCAAAATCCGCTACAAGCTCCTCTTCTATTTCTTCCTCATCTTGAGAACGATCAACGAATTCTGGATGAGACACGATATTTTGAAGAAATTCAATAATTTGTACCTTTTTTTTTACATTTGAGGGAATTTTAATGTTATTTTTCGCAGAGAATTCTCTCAATTGATTTACCGTCCATTTTGAAAAGTCTTGATTATCTTTTTCATCAGACATCTCGATTCACCAACCCATACTACCAACCATAAGCTAAGAAAAAATTCTCTTATTAAAATAATAGTAAATAACACTTTTAACCATTAGTATCTTTTCAAATGTTTTTAAACTGATACGTTTTTATTTAGTATTAATTACTAGAGACTTACAACTAACATAGATTATAAATCAATTAAGATGGTGCCTCCTTTCAGGTTTGATCACGAAAGTATGGAAATGATATCGTTCAATTAATAAACCCATATTATAATAAGACATTAAAAAATTGCTGAATCAGAACAATTAATTAAAAAAGAAATATTAAAATTGAGTAAATTTTAACTTTAAATCTTTTTATTTTCTTTGCTTGTTTTTGTATTAATTAATCTCTTTATAATGCTTCTATGCATATTAGAATTATGTCGTGCTATTTAGGGA